>JAUXEH010000008.1 GCA_030620655.1 Candidatus Aminicenantota bacterium
CTTCTTGGCTGGTTTCTTGGTTACCATCAATTGTTCTCCTTAATAATCTTGGGGAAGATTTTTAAGCTCGGCCCAGGAATACACGGGGCCGTCTTGGCATATGTAGTGAAGCCCGATGTTGCATCGCCCGCACTTGCCGATGCCGCACTTCATCTTGTTCTCCACGGTGGTGTATATCTGATCGTCCTTGAAGCCCAGGGCTTCCAGGTTCTTGATCACGAACTTGATCATGATGGGAGGGCCGCAGGTGATGGCAATGGTGTTCTTGGGGGAGGGCTTCTTGTCCAGCAGGTTGACCGGGACAAACCCGACGAAATCATCCCAGCCTGGCTCCTCCACGTCGATGGACAGCTGCACCGTCATCTCCTGTTGAAGCTCCCTGAGCTCATCCTTGTATACGATGTCCTCCGAGGTCCTGGCCCCGTATAACAGGGTCAGGTCGCCGTAGTCCTTCGGCTTTTTCCGGGCCGTCTGCAGGACCGACCAGATAGGGGCCAGCCCGATACCCCCGCCGATGAAGATCAGGTTTTTCGCTTTCCATTTCTCGAGGGGGAACTGGTTGCCGTAGGGGCCGCGTATCCCGAAGAGGTCGCCCTCCTGCATCTCGTGGATGGCGGTCGTCACCCGTCCCACACGCATGATACTGAACTGGAGGTATTCCTTCTCTAGAGGAGAGGAAGAGATGGAGATCATCGACTCTCCCTTCCCCAACACCGAGAGCATGGCGCTCTGGCCGCACTGATGGGTGAATCCGTCCTCTACGAACCGGGTCCGAAAGGTCTTGATAGCCCGGGCGCCTTCGACTTCCTGTTTGACCTCGACGATCCGGGCAAGCTTGGGCAGGTAGGGATTATCAGGCATGGTCTCTCACCTTATTGAGGACTTCGATTATGTCGATGCCGACCGGGCAGAGCGAGATGCAGCGGCCGCAGCCGGTGCACTGGTAGGTCTGGTAGTTTTCCACGAAGTACTGGAATTTGTGGAAGATCCTCTGGCGCAGGCGCGAGGCCTTATGGGGCCGTGGGTTGTGTCCGGAGGAGTGCATGGTGAAATCCGGGAACTGGCAGGTGTCCCAGGTCCGGACCCGCTCCCCCTGCAGTGAACCGGCGTTCTTAACTTCGTCGGAGATGTCGAAACAGTGGCAGGTGGGGCAGAGGTAGGTGCAGATGCCGCAGCGCAGGCAGCTCATGGCTTCTTGGTCCCAGAACTCGGACTCGAACATGCCCTTGAGCTTGGGTGGGACCTTGGCCAGGTTCTTGATCTTGCGCCGGATCTTCTTTTCGGCCTCCTGGGCGACCTTTTCCTTCGCCTGTTTGTCCTGAGCGGTGGGGGCCTTGAACAACGTCTTGGCGGGTTCCAGGAGCTTTTCGCCCTTCTTGGTGAGGGATTCGACGTAGTAGCCGGTTCCCAGGTCGGTCAGCAGGATGTCCAGGCCGTCTGTAGAGTGGGGAGAGCCGCCCACTGTGGGGCAGAAGCAGTTGGGGGAGGGAGGTGTCGCGCACCCCAATCCGATCAGCACCCCCTTGTCCCTGCGCGCCCAGTAATAGGGGTCCTTGGTGTCGCCCCCGAACACCATGTCGTACTGGGTCAGGGCCTTCGCGTCGCAGGGGCGTACCCCCAGGACGATGAAGGGAGCCGGGTCCGGGAGGGTCTCGCTCATCTGGGGCGTACCATCTACGGACCGGGAGAACTCCAGGAAGACCTCTCTCTGCGGCAGGAAGATCTTTTTGGGAGGCTGGACGGTGTTTAGGAAATCCAGGCCGATCGTGTCGGGATCGGCGATGAGGTCGTAGTTCCAGGTGTCATCCTGGGGAACGGGGGCATAGATGTCGTAGCCGTCCAGTTTCTTCAGCCATTGTGTGAGTGATTTTTTTGCCAGTATCTTGTCCATGGGATCACCTGATGAAATCTTCCGGGTCCTCGTCCTTGAAGGAGGAGACCAGGGCCGGCTTGTCCGTATCGAACCCGGCGGTGTAATCGAAGAGCTCCTTGGCCGACTTCTCGAGTTTTTTGTTGAGGAAGCGCAGGGGGATGGCCACCGGGCACACCCGCTCGCACTCGCCGCAGTCTATGCAGCGTCCGGCCAGGTGGATGGCCCGCACCAGGTGGTAGCCGAAGTTCTCGGCGGAGTCCGGGGATTTTTCGACCCACTTGATCTTCTGGGCCTTTTCCTCGGAGGTGGTGTCCGCGGTCACGGCAAAGTTGATGGTGTCGGCCACACATTCGTCACAGTAGCACATGGGGCAGGTGGAGCGGCAGGCGTAGCAGCGCACGCATTTGTCCAACTGATCCTTCCAGAATTCCCAGCGCTGGTCCACGGTCTTGGATTCGAGCTCTTCCAGGGACTTGAACGGCCCGTCCACCTTCCTTGAGGTCTTGTCTCCCAGGAACACATCGTAGACCACGGGGAAGTTGGCCTGACACTCCACGCAGCGTTCCGCCAGGACCTCCTGGACCGGGACCTTGACCGTGCCCTGATCGGTGCTCACGACAACGCTGCCGGCGCCGTCGAACTCCACACCCTGGATGGTCTTGCCGCGGAATCTGTCGGCCAGCTTCCGCTCGTCGATGACGCCCAGGTCTTCGCAGGAGACACCCAGGATGAACACGTCGTCCCGCTCGATGTATTTTTCCTGGAGCAGGACGTTTATGGCCCGGCTGTCACAGCCCTTGACCACGATCCCAACGGGGCGTGTGTCCGGTTTCTTTTCCCGGCCTTTTCTCCGCTTCTCGTCCACCAAGAACTTGACCAGGTTGTGCACGCAGGTGGGGTCCCAGACGAGATTGTCGATCTGGTCGGGATCCTTGATAAAGGCGGGGGCGGCCATCTTCCCGGCCGTGCTGCGGGTGTAGCCGATGATGTACTTGACCTTTCCGTCCTTCAGGGCCCGCTTGGCTTCCTTTTTGAGATCGTCCAGATTGACCATTATTGCTGTCTCCTCAGTTTTGCTTGAGGACCAAGGGGTTTGAGCACATCCACGAAGTCCGTAATGACCTGGGTATATTTGGTGCCTTCCGCAGCGGAAACCCAGGACATCTGGAAGCGCTCGGGCTCGAGCCCGATGAATTCCAGCATGTCCTTGACCAGGGCGATTCGGCGACGTGCGTAATAATTGCCTTTGATGTAGTGGCAGTCACCGGGATGGCAGCCCGAGACCAGGACACCGTCGGCCCCCTTCTTGAAGGCGTTGAAGATGTAGAGGGGGGACACGCTTCCGGAACACATGACCTGGATGGGCACGATGTTGGGGGGGTACTGCATCCGCGACACGCCGGCCAGATCGCTGCCGGCTGAAGAGCACCATTTGCAGAGAAACGCAACGATTTTGGGTTCGAAATTCTGGTCCGCCATGATGGTTAGCCTCCGATGCTTGCGTCTATCATCTCGAATACTTGGAGCGGGGTTAGGTTCTTGACAGTGACCGCGGCGCGCAGACACGTAGCCTGGCAGGTGCCGCAGCCCTCACACAGCACGTCGGTGACCTCGGCCTTGCCGTCCTTGAGCGAGATGGCTTCGTAGGGGCAGACGTCCACACACATGCCGCAGCCCGTGCACAGGTTGAACTCGACCTCCGCCACCATGGGTGAGTGGAAGAGCTGTTCCTGCGACAGGATGCCGATGGCCTTGGCGGCTGCGCCGCTGGCCTGGGCCACGGCTTCCGGGATGTCCTTGGGAGCCTGGGCGGCGCCGGCGTAGAAGATCCCGGAGGTCACACTCTCGACCGGCTTGAGCTTGGGGTGGGCCTCGGCCAGGAAGCCGTCCTTGTCCACGGCGACCTTCATGGTCTTGGCCAGGTCCTGGGCCCCTTCCGAGGGGCGCATGGCCATGGCCAAGACCACCATGTCGGCGTCGATCTCCACGTGCTTTCCGGCTAGGGTGTCCACACCCCAGACCTTGATCTTATCGCCGTCCTGGAAGATCTTGGAGACCTTGCCCCGCAGGTAGAGGACACGGTCTTCCTCAGTGGTGCGGTACACGAATTCCTCGTAGTTCTTGCCGCCCGAGCGGATGTCGATGTAGAAGATGTAGGCCTGGCCGTCGGGCACCTTGTGTTTGTAGAGCATGGCGTGTTTGGCCGTGTACATGCAGCAGATCTTGGAGCAGTAGGCGCAGTGCTGTTCCGGGTCACGGGACCCGACGCACTGGATAAAGACCACTTCCTTGGGTTCCTTGTGGTCGGAAGGCCGCAGGACCTGGCCCTGTGTGGGGCCGGAGGCGGAGAGCATTCGCTCGAACTGGAGCCCGTCCAGGACATCCGGGTACTTGCCGTAGCCGTATTCGGCCATGTTGGCCTTGTCGTAGAGGTCGAAGCCGGTGGCAATCACGATGGCGCCCACCTCTTCCTCTATGATCTCGTCCTGCATGTCGAAGTCGATGGCGTCGGAATCGCACACGTCGGCGCACTTGCCGCAGACGATGGGCACTAGGCCCGGGCAGTTCTCATAGTCCAGGATAAATGTGGCCGGGACCGCCTGGGGGAAGGGGATGTAGATGGCCTTGCGGCCGGTTAGGCCCATGTCGAACTCGTTGGGCACCACCACGGGACACACCTTGGTGCACTCGTCGCAGAGGTAGCATTTTTCCGGATCGACAAATGTGGATTTCTTGAGGATCTTGACCTTGAAGTTTCCCACATAGCCGGAAATGTCCTTGACCTCGCTGTAGGTCATGAGTTTGATCTTGGGGTGTTTAGACACCTCCACCATCTTGGGGGTCAGGATGCACTGCGAGCAGTCCAGGGTGGGGAAGGTCTCCGAGAGCTGGATCATGTGCCCGCCAATGGACGGTGAGCGCTCCACCAGGACCACCTCATAACCCGAGGTGGCCATGTCGAGCGCGGCCTGGAGGCCCGCGATGCCGCCCCCGATCACCAGGCCGCGGCGGGTGACCGGGATGCTGATGGGCTCCAGCGACTGATTCTTCTTGACCCGCTCCACCGCGCTCTTGGTGATCCGCTCCGCCTTGACAGTGGCCTTGGCCTTGTCCTTGTGGACCCAGCTGCACTGCTCGCGGATGTTGGCGATCTCGCACTGGAACTCGTTGATGCCCGCCTCCTTGGCCGCGTTGCGGAAGGTGGATTCGTGCAGCGTGGGGGAACAGCAGGCAACGACTATGTTGTCCAGCTTATTTTCTTTTATGGATTCGATGATCTTTTTCTGACCCGGGTCAGAACACATGTAGACATAATCTTCGGCGTGTTCGACACCGGGGTGTTGGGCCAGATCCTTGGCCACCTTTTCAACATCCACCGTGCCCGCGATGTTGATCCCGCAGTGACAAACAAAGACGCCTGTCCGTTTCTTCATTTTTGCTTTTCCTCATCAAGGATTTTGATGCCGTAATCGAATCCCTTGTCAAAGGCTTTGATGTTGAGATCCAGGAAACGGCCCGGCACCAGACCCGGCAGGGCTTTCTTCATGACTTCCGGTGTCGTTATCTTAGTGATGGCGGTGAAGAATCCCAGCATGACCAGGTTGGCGATGATGCGGTTGCCCAGCTGTTCGCCGAAGCGGGTGGAGGGGATGGAGTAGGATTTGATCTTGGCGCGGACCGGCCTGGGCCTCACCAGGTCGCTGTCGATGAGCAGGATGCCGTCGTCGCGCAGCTCCGTTTCGTATTTGTCGTAGGCTTCCTGGGACATGGACACCAGGATCTCCGGCCGTGTGATGTAGGGGTAGAGGATGCGCTCGTCGGAGAAGATCAACTGGGAGCTGCAGGCGCTGCCGCGGGCCTCGGGCCCGAAACTCTGGGTCATGGTGGAGAACTTGTCCGCGTGCAGGGCGAGCGCCTTGCCGGAGATGAGGGCCAGGCGGATGATACCCTGTCCTCCAAAACCTGAAAATCTGATTTCGGTCGTCATTTGTTCTCTCCGTAGGGTACGAATTTATCTCCCAGCACGTTGTGCATATGGGTGTTCATGGCATCCAGGAAGGTGGGTTTTTCCTTGTCTACGAACTTGCCCACGATCAACTTGCCCTGGTAGCTGATGTCCAGGCCCTTGGTGTCGGCGCCGTGCTGGATCTCCGAGTTGTCGTAGTAGTATTTCAGCAGGTTGAGCCCATCGCCCAGGCGGTTGCGGCGGGCATAGAGTGTCACACAGGGAGCGATGACCTCCACGAAGGAGAGGCCGCGCTTGTTCATGGCCTCCTGGATGGACTTGGTGGTCCTCCGGAAGTGGAGCGAGGTCCAGCGGGCCACATACGTGGCGCCGGCCGACTCGAGCAAGTAGGGGAGGTTGAAGGCGGGTTCGAAATTGCCGAACGGGGCGGTGGAGGCATTGGCCCCTGTAGGGGTGGTCGGCGCCACCTGACCGCCGGTCATGGCATAGTTGAAGTTGTTGACACAGATGATGGTGAGATCTATGTTGCGCCGGGCGGCATGGATGAGGTGGTTGCCTCCGATCCCGGAGAGGTCACCGTCGCCGCTGAACACCACGACCTTCATTTCGGGGTTGGCCAGCTTCAATCCGGTGGCGTAAGGGACGGCCCGCCCGTGTGTGGAATGGAAGGAGTCCAGCTTGACATAGCCGGCCACGCGGCCGGTGCAGCCGATGCCGGAGACGACCGCGACCTTGTCCAGGTCCTCCTGGTTCTTCTTGAGCGCCTCTGCGAAGGATGTCACCACGGTTCCGATGCCGCATCCCGGACACCAGATGTGGGGGATGCGGTCCATGCGGAGCAGGTCCTCCATGGGATTCCTGGGGGGTTTTTTCGCCGCAGCTTTGGTCATTTTACTGCCTCCTTGATGGCCTTCAATATGTCGTTGGGATCGTGGACCCATCCGCCGTAGTGCGGGACGCTGACCACCTTGCATGCATCCGCGACGATACGCTGGAGCTCCTGGACCACCTGTCCGGCATTGATCTCGGGAAACACGATGGCCTTGGCCTTCCTGGCCAGCTCCTTGACCCGTTTTTCCGGGAAGGGCCAGACCGTGATCAGCCGGCAGGTCCCGACCTTGATGCCGGCGACCCTGGCGTCCTGCACGGCCTTGTAGGCCACGCGGGATGTGATCCCGTAGGACATCACAATGACTTCGGCTCCTTCGGTCTCCATCTCTTCCAGCCGGATGATCTTTTCGGCGTTGCCATCGATCTTATCGATCAGGTGCTTGACTTTGATCGCCTGGGCCTCGGCGTTAAGATCGGGATACCCCCGCTCGTCATGGGTCAGGCCGGTGGTGTGGAAACGGTAGCCGTCTCCGACCTTGACCATGAACGGGATGCCGTCTTTGTCGTTCTTGTAGGGGAGGTACTTGTCTTTGGGCCCGGTGTACCATTTCCGCTCCACAATATCGATCTCTTCGGCCGGTGGAATGACCACTTTCTCGTGCATGTGTCCCACGCACTCGTCGGTCATGAGGAGCACCGGCACCCGGTAGGTCTCTGACAGGTTGAAGGCCTCGATGGTGAGGTCGAAACATTCCTGGGGAGAGTCGGGTGAGAGGGCGATGATGCGGTAGTCTCCGTGGGAGCCCCAGCGGGCCTGCATCATGTCCTGCTGACCGGTCAGCGTGGGCAGCCCGGTGGAGGGGCCGCCTCTCTGGACGTTGGCGATGACCAGGGGGGTCTCCTGCATGACCGCCAGGCCGAGGTTCTCCATCATCAGGGAGAAACCCGGACCGGAGGTTATGGTCATGACTTTCTGGCCTCCCCAGGAGGCGCCGATCAGGGCCGCGATCGAGGCCAGCTCGTCCTCCATCTGGATGAACAAGCCGCCCACCATGGGGATGCGGGATGAAAAGTGCTCGGCCGTCTCTGTGGAGGGCGTGATGGGATAACCGGCAAAGAAGCGGCAACCGGCGGCCAAACCACCCTCTGCGATGGCATAGTCGCCATCCATGAAATGCGAGCCGGTCAATACGCCTTTAGGATCTGCTTTCGACATTCTCACCTTCTTCCTCCTCTTCTTCTTCTTTGACCGTGACAAAGATGGCAAATTCAGGGCAGATCGTCTCGCACAGCTGGCAGTAGCAGCACTCCTCCGGCTTTTTCACGAAGGGGGGATGGTAACCCTTGACGTTGAACTCCTCGGACAACTCAAGGACATCCCGCGGACAATATTCGACACAGAAAGCGCATCCCTTACACCGGTCCTTATTGATGTGAATTTCGCCGATGATCGGTTTTAAATCTCCAAAGTAAGACATGGTTACCTCAGATTAATCCTTTTTCTTTCAGGATGGGTTTGGGATCTATGTAATGCAGGTCAAGCCTCAGGCTATCCTCGGGACAGCCCAGGGCTATGGCCAGAAGCTGCGTGAAGTACACCACCGGCATGCTCTTGAACTCCGGAAATTTGGCCACCGTCTCCTTCTGGCGGTGGTCGAGATTGAAGGCGCACAGCGGGCAGCTGACCGCCACCATATCGGCGCCCTGTTTCAGTGCCGAGGTAAGGATCTGGTTGGTGCGGTCGGCGATCACTTCGGGTTTGTCCACGGTCAGGTAGGCGCCGCAGCACTCCACCTTGAAGGGGAAGTCGATGGCCGTGGCACCCAGGATCTCCATGAGCTCATCCATGATCACGGGGTTTTCCGCGTCATCGAACCCGATCTCCTCGGGACGGACCAGATAGCAGCCGTAGTAGCTCGCCACCTTCAGGTCTTTGAGGGGTTTGGAGACCTTCTGCGCGAGGGTTTCGAATTTGATGTCGTTCTTGAGGATCTCGAGGAGGTGGAGGACTTCGACGTCCCCCTCGTACTTGATCTCCTCGCGGTACATGAGGTCGTTGATGATATCAAGATCTTCCTGGTTGGCCTTGACCCGTTCGTTCGAGCGCTTGAGCGTGTTGAAGCACATCGCGCACAAGGTCATGAGCTTGTCGGAGCCCTGCTGTTTGGTCCGGATCAGGTTGCGGACTGGCGCGACGTGGTGGATGAGGTCGTCTGTGGTCAGGGAGAAGACCGTGCCGCAGCAGTTCCAGCGCTCGAGCTCCTGAACGTCGACATCCAGGGTCTTGAGGGCGCAGAGGGCGGAGTCCTCGAAATTCTTGGCATGGTTTTTTAATGTACACCCGGGAAAATAACTAAGTTTCATTTGAGATTAATCCTCTTGGGTCTGGGATTATAGGCGAAGCAAGGAAACATTTCTGCGTCAGGAGGTGAATTTTCGGAAGTTGCTGATCAGGGCGATCGGTGGGACATCACTTCGCTCCGAGGGGCTCAATTTTTCCACTTTGACGTGGTCTTCTCTCTGCCGCAGCAGGATCTGACGGAGCGCTTCGATGACTTCGGCGATGTTGATGCCCTTGGGGCAGCGAACGTTGCAGGTCATGCAGGAGGCGCAGACCCAGATAGCCCTGGATCCCAGGAGTTCCTCCTTCAGCCCCATCTGGGCAAAGCGGATGATCTGGTTGGGGAGGATATCCATTTCATGGACCGCCGGGCATCCGGCGGAGCACTTACCGCATTGGTAGCACACGAGCAGGTTCTGGCCCGAGAGCTCCTCGACCTTGGCCACGAAAGGGTCGCGGATTTTGTGACGCGATAGATTAGTGCGCATGTGAAACTTACCTTCAAATCAGAAATCTCATAGCTGTAATTATTATGCCATAAGCAAAAAAAGACTCTCCAGTAAAGCACAATTGCCCGAGGGTGTCAAGGAAATGCAGCAATCTCTAAGCCCCTCTTTCACACCCTGCGCCGGCCCCACAGAAGAAACAGCAGACAAAAGGAGTTGGCGAGCAGCAGGTACTGTGTCAGCGGGACCAGGCCGACGATGGGGATGAGGATGGACGAGGTGACGAGAGCCCCCAGGAAGGAGCCCATGAGGTCCAGTCCGTATCCGATCCCGAAGTTCTCCTTCTGCTCTAGGAAAAGCCGGTTGGCCGTGACGAACAGGTCCCCTCCCAGATATCCCAGGGCCATCAGGAAGAGGATGAAATACAGGAGAGGGGGAGCTGCCACCACACCCAGCCGCAGCCCGAGCAGCAGGAGGCAGAACAGGGCCTGGAGGAGAATGATGTGGGTGAACCGGCAGATTCGGCGCCGCGTCCCGCGCAGAGCCCCGAGGGAGAGCCCCAGCATGAAGGCGCTGAAGAGCAGGGCCAGGCTGTGATAGAGCGAGCCGTGTGTGGTCTGGAAGGCGAGGATGGCGATCACCTCACACACGATGGTCGTACAGCCCGTGACGGTCAGAGGTGTGAGGAGGAAAACGGGACGGCGGCCTCTCACGCCCAGGGCCAGAAGGATGAGGAGGAAGAACGCCAGAGGGACATCCAGAAGCCAGGATCGGTCCAGGCCGGCCAGGGTGGAGAATAAACGGGATTCCAGGCCGCGGAACTGCGCCGACCACAGGACGGCGGAATAAAAATAGCTTATGGGGTAAAGGTCCCGGTTGAGGCGGGGCTGCCCGGCCTGCAGGGCATACGCCAGCTGTTGCTGCCGGAGGGGGCTCAGTCGATCCGACAGCATGGCCGGGTTGACGTACTGGGTTTCGATCTGCAGGGACTCGATCCGGCGGGACATCGCCTCGTGTTCGAGTGGTTCGAGAGTATGGGAGGCCAGGAAGATGTTGGTGCTCCCCGGAACCACTTCGACCTCGGCAAAGGCGGTTTGCAGGGTGGCGTAAAGGCTGGCCAGGAAACCCTGCAGCTCCGGGCTGATGTAATTCTCGGCCGATGTGACCCGGAAGGAAAACAGACCGCCCGGAGTCAGGTGTTGTTTGGCCAAACGGAAGAACTCCAGGGTGTAAAAGCGGTTGAGCTGGGCCGTGGCCGGATCGGGCAGGTCAACGATGATGACGTCGTAGGAGGAGGCTCCGCGGAGGAAGGAGCGTCCGTCGGCATGGATGACACGAACGCGTGCCGCGTCCAGAGAACGGGCCTCCGCCTCCGGCAGATGGCGGTGGGAAAAGCGGATGATCTCCGGATCGGATTCCACATAGTCGATTCGGGTCACCGGATACTTCAGCAGCTGGGTCAGGTCGCCGCCCACGCCTCCTCCGATGAGAAGCACGGTTTGCGCATGAGGTCTCTGCAGGAGTGCGAAATGGACGGCCTCTTCGGCGGCCGCCGGATCGGGCGAGGAGTAAACCGGAGCGCTGTTGCTGTAGAGGGAGATCTGCTCCGCATCCCGGAGCATCTGTAGTTTTCCATAGAGCGAATCCCGGCTTTCCACCAGGTCATAGGGCTGCCAGTAAAGCCTCTGGGAGGGAAAATCCGTGATCCACAGCGCCGTCATCACCGCCAGGCTGAGGAACAGCACCAGACGGTGCCTACCGGGGCTCACCCAGAGAAATAGGGCGAGCGAGGCGCCGCCGCCCAGCAGGGCGGCGGCCTGCCAGTTGGTCAGGCGGGGGATCAGCAGGAAGTACATGAGAAGACCCGCCGCGGTCGATCCCAGCGCTTCCCAGAGATAGACATGGGCCAGGCGCCCTTGTGAGGCCCTGGTGTTTAACACGAAGAGGCATCCCAAAGGCAGGCAGATGAGGCTTGTCAGAGCCAGGGCGAACAGGGCGGCGGGTGCCAGGCCGGAGGCCTCCCCCGGCAGCAGTCCCAGGAGAAAACGGGAGAGCCGCACGGCCACCAGGCTGAGGGGGAGGGCCAAGATCGCGGCCGAGTAGGCATACACGAACCACCGGTCGGTGAATCGGACCCGGGCAGCCAGGATGCTTCCCAGGCCGGTCCAGAGCATCCAGGCCGCCAGCAGCACACCGAAGATCACTTCGTTCCCATAGAAATGGGCGGCGAACTCCCGCATCAGCAGGACCTGACTGGACAGCGCAAAGAATCCCAGCAGAAAAGCCGGCTTGCGCTTCATTCCCAGATTCCGGGGATGGCATGGTCGCAGTAGGCGCAGCGTCCGTTCTTGATCCGGATGTCCCGGACCTCGTATCCCCACCTCCGGACCACGGTCTTTCCACAGTCGGGACAGATGGTATTCTCACCCTCGTGTCCCGGGACGTTCCCGACATAGACAAAGTCCAGGCCCTCTTCCCGGGCAGTGGCGTGGGCTCGCTCCAGGGTGGATACCGGGGTGGGAGGCAGGTTTTTCATGAGATAATGAGGGTGAAACCGGCTGAAGTGCAGCGGGACTCCGGGGCCGACCTCCTCCCGTATCCATCGACACACGTCCCTCAGCTCCGACTCCCCGTCGTTCAGAGACGGGATGACGAGATAGACGATCTCGAGCCATACACCGCTCTGGGCGACGGTCTTGATGGCATCCAGGACGGGCTGCAGCTCTCCCCGGACGTACCGGGAGTAGAATTCCTGCTTGAAGGCCTTGAGGTCGATCTTGACGGCATCCACGACCTGGAGCAGTTCTTTCAGCGGTTCCGGGTTGATGTAGCCTCCGGTGACGACCACGTTCTTGATGCCGGCGGCCCGGGCTGCGACCGAGGTGTCGTACATGTATTCGTAGAACACGATGGGCTCGGAATAGGTGTAGGCAATTGACGTGCAGTCGTTCCGGAGGGCTGCCTGGGCCACGGCAGCGGGGGGGAAATCGAAGTGCCGGATCTGCTCCGGCCTGACCTGGGAGATCTCCCAGTTCTGACAGAACCTGCAGTTGACGTTGCAGCCGGCCGTGGCTATGGAAAGGGCGCGGCTGGCCGGCAGGAAGTGAAAGAAAGGCTTCTTCTCGATGGGATCGGCATGGGCGGTACAGGCTTTCCCATAGACCAGGGTGTAATAGGTTCCCCCCTGATTCTCCCGCACACCACAGTAGCCGCGTTCCTTGTCGCCCAGCTTGCAGAAGCGCGGGCACAGGAGGCACTCGATCTCCCGGTCGGGGTGTTTCCGGTAGAAACGGGCCTCGACTCGAGAGAGGTTGGAGGTCTCCTGGAGCGTTTCCAGGTCCAGGCACAAGGGCCCCAGGCCGGAGCCGGCCGCGATCCCGGCACTCGCGCTGAGCTGGATGAATCTCCGTCTTTTCACAGGACCTCTTCGATAAGGATTATGTCCGCGCTGCGGGCCTGTCCCAGGCCCAGCCGCGAGGCGGTCCGGATGTAGGAAGGCTCTCGTTCTTCTTCCGCCAGAGAGGGGAGCCCGGACCGGGCGCGGAGCCTTTCGATCAGCTGCCAGCCTGTGAAATCGGCGGCCACAGGATCCGTGCTGAAGATCAGGACTCCCAGAGGCTCTGCCCAGGCGGCATGATAGGCGGGGCCCCGGTGGTACTGGACCCGCAGGGCATCGATCACTGTCAGCCGGTGTTTACCCTTTACAGGCTCGGTCTCGAACACCTCCGCCACATAGGGGTCGCAGTGATCGTCATGGTATTTGTTGGGATTGTGTATGGCACCGAAGTAATTCTTCATGCCGGCCGTAACTCCGGCCAGGCCGTGGTCCTTGAGTATCGCCAGGCTCACCGAGGCCGTGACCGCACGGGACTGGATGAGGGAGAACCGGCTGCCGATGCTGCGGTGGGACACCAGCCGGCTCGTGTAACCCACGCCTTGTGAATCCGTGCCGTAGATCCTGGGGCCACCACCCCGGTTCATGCGCAGGGAGAAGCCGGCCTCGCGCAGCTCACGGTTGGTGCGGTCCCATATGACGATCCGGTCGTCGGATAGGCCCGCTCTGGTCAGGACCCGGGCCAGGGCCCCGGCTGTCTCAGGCCGCGTGGACAGCGCCCTGCCTCCGATGGTGTTCACCTTGATCCCGATGGTGTCCCCCCGTTTGAAGAGGGCGCGCAGGAATTCCTCTTTGCCTTCCGATTCGTCGAGCAGGGAGATGCCCCGGTCGAACATGGTGGAAAGTTTTTTGCCGTTCAGTTCCCCGTCCCGGGAAAGGACCCCCGGGGATTTGATGAGTACCACCCTGGATCTGGCCATCGTCTCCAAGGTACCCCCTAATCCTTCTGCTGTCAATATGCCTCGTAAGCATCCTCAATTCCGTGAGGATAGAAAACACAGGTATGATTTCGCTTCTCTTGCCGCCCTATTCAGTCCGAGCGGAAGACCCGCCCACCTTCCCCATGCGCTCGGACTGAAAACGGTCGGCTTCCAAGAGAGACACACCTCCCATCGGCAGCTCAATCATTCTGAATTATTGTCAAAATTGCGGGAAACGTCTACTATAGTATCGTTGCACGGATACAGAGAGGAGAATGGTTATGCGAAAAGTGAGATATAAACGGAAAATTTGCATGGCCGTTATCACGGCGGCCTGCGGGCTGATGGTCCTGGCCGGGACTGTCCCGGCACAGTCAAAAGGGCAGGTACTGATGAAGCTGCTGCCGGAGGTCACGGACTGGGCCCAGAGCGAGGACGCACAGATATATTTCCCGGAGAACCTTTTCGAATACATCAACGGGGCGGCCGAGATCTACCTGTCCTATGATTTTCATGAGCTGATCGTGGCCCAGTACCAGAAAAAAGGGGCGGAAAGCTCGATGGCCGTAGAGATCTACGACATGGGCAGCCCCACCAACTGCTTCGGTATCTACAGTGCGGAGCGCTATCCTGAGAATCCTTTCATCCCCATCGGTGTTCAGGGGTACATGGAAGAAGGCTCGCTGAACTTCCTGGTGGGCCGCTACTATGTGAAGCTTCTCTGTTTTGACTGTGAGGATGAATCCGAGCGTGCGCTTAAAGGCTTCGCCGAGAGCATGGTCACACGTGTGGATGACAAAGGCGGCCTCCCCGGTCTCCTGGCGGCCTTCCCGGATGAGGGCCTGGTCGCCAACACCGAAAAATTCATCCTCAACAATGTCATGGGGTATGGATTCCTGCACAGCGGCTTCATGGCCAGCTATCGGCTGGGAGATCAGGCCTTTGACTGCTTCGTGATCATGGGTAAAGATGACAAAGACGCCCAGACCATGCTGGACCGGTATCTGGAGGCGAAGGGGAAGTCACCGCTCAAGCAGCGATCCCAAGGATACATAATCCAGGATAAATACTACCACAACATCTATATCGGACGGACGGGCCGCTATCTTTGCGGCGTGATAAAGATAAAGGATGGTTTCGAAAAGACCGGAGAGAAATACCTGACCTCGCTCATGCGAAATCTGGAAACCCGGTGACTTCTAGGGGGCGGACCGGTTGGCGGCCAGGTGTTCCTGGAGCCGCTGGAATTCCGTCTTGAGTTCTTCCGTGCTGCGCTGAGCCAGCACAATATCCGATTCTCTGCCCGCGGTTTCGATCAGATGGGCCTTATCTCTGAGCTGGATAAGGCTCAGGTTGGCGGATGAGCCTTTGAGGCTGTGGCCGACTTCCAGGATGGAGGTGAAGTCCCGTGCCAGAAGAGCCTGGTCGAGCGAGTTCATGGATAAGGCGAACTCTTCCTGATAGATGCCGAGGAGTTCATCGAAGAATTCTCTGTCTCCGCCGATACGTTCCAGAGCGGATTCATAGTGAATGATGCTGTCTGTCGTTTCATCAAGCATGGCTGTTTTCCTCTTATTAAAGACTATTCCTTTTATTCCATCTATTCCAAAATCTCTCTGATTTCAACCCGGTTGCGGCCCCGGTGTTTGGCATCGTACAGGGCCTGGTCCGAAACCTTGATCAGGTCTTGGGCTGGGATGTCTAGATGCTCTTCCGAGGAGGCCCCTCCCACACTGACCGTCACCTGCAGGGGGCCGGCATCCGTGGGGATGGGTTCTTGAGAGACGCAGCGGCAGAGCCGTTCGGCGACGATGCGGAGCGGTTCCGTCGCCGCATGCCAGAGCAGGACCAGGATCTCGTCTCCACCGAAACGGCCGATGTGATCGTGCCTGCGGATGCTGCCGCGCAGGCGGCTCGCGATCTCCAGGATCACCTGGTCACCCACGCTGTGTCCATGGGTGTCGTTGATGAGTTTGAAATTGTCGATATCCAGCAGGACTGCACTCACCGGTCGGTTCTCACGCCGTCCCCGGCTCAGCTCCTCTTCCAGCCGCTCCTGGATGTTTTTTTTGTTCAGAAATCCGGTCAGGCTGTCTTCGCGAGCCAGTTTTTCCAGTTTTTTCTGCAGCCGCTTGTTCCTGTTCTCCAGCTCTATGATCCGTATCCCTGTCATGAGGCGGGCCCGCAGTTCGGCGGGCTCCACCGGTTTTGTGATGTAGTCATCCGCCCCGGCGTTCAAGCCCTCGACGATATCGGCCGTGGAGGCACGCGCGGTCAGCAGGATAAGATATGTATAAGGATCGGACCGCACGGCCCTTACCCTCCGGCACAGCTGGAGGCCGTCCATCTTCGGCATCATCCAGTCCAGCAGTGCGATCTGGATGTTTTCCTGTTCCAGGGTGCGCCAGGCGTCTTCTCCGTTTTTTTCCAGAAAAACGCGGTATCCCCATTCCCGCAGGTGACGTTCGATGATCTTGGAGGTGATGAGGTCGTCTTCAGCGATCAGGATCTTTGACATGATTGATTTCACTAACGGGGGGCATCCTGTTCCTTGAACCGCCTGGGGAATTTCTTGACCATTTTTTCCATGGTGGCGAACAGGGTATCCGGATTGATAGGTTTGGGGATGTAGTCATCCATGCCCGCCTCCAGGCAGCGCTCCCGGTCGCCTTTCATGGCGTGGGCGGTCAGTGCGATGATGGGTGTGTGCACGGCGCTGCCGTGTTCTTTTTCACGGATGGCAGCGGTGGCTTCGATCCCGTTCATGACCGGCATCTGAACATCCATGAGGACCAGGTCTATGATGTTATTCTCCATGGCTTTGAGCGCTTCCCGTCCATCCTGGACGCTGATGACCTGATGGCCCTGTTTTTCCAGCATGTAGTGAACGACCTTCCGGTTCACGATGTTATCGTCGGCGACCAGGACACGGTAGAGGTTCTTGGTGTCCGGCTCGGCGAACGGTCTGCTCTCTTCCTCGGCCGTTTCGCTGGGGCCGCTCATCCCCAGGGTCCTCTGTATGACATCCGCCAGGTCGAAGACCTTGATGGGTTTCTTGATGGAAGCGGTGATTCCCAGCTTCTCCCAGGGTTTGGCGTCCTCCTGATGGGCCGAGGAACTGAACAGCATGACCGTAGTAGGCCCAAGCTCTGATGAGAGCCGGAACAGATCCATCATGATGAAGCTCTCGTTGCCCGTAAGATAGGCATCGACGAAGATAACGGTGTAGGGGAGGCCGGATTCACGTGCCCTCTCGACCATGGACACGGCCTCTTGAGCTTCACCCGCCTCGTCCACCTTGAGCTTGAAATCTTCCAGCATGGATTTGAGGACCCTTCGGCTTTCGGCGTTGTCATCCACCACCAGGACCGGCAGGTATCTGAAGTCCATCAACCGCGGGGGGGGCGTTTGATGAGACGGTTCCGGCAGCTTCAGGGGGAGCTGGAAACGGAAGGTGCTTCCCTGACCTTCTGTGCTGTCGACCTCGATGGTGCCGCCCATCAGGTCAACCAGCTCTGCGGATATCGAAAGCCCCAGGCCGCTGCCCCCAAATTTTCGGGTCATGGAACCGTCGGCCTGAATGAAGGCATCAAAGATGAGTTTGCGTTTATCCTGCGGGATTCCGATGCCGGAGTCCTGGACCGCAAATTCCAGGGATATGCTCCGTCCTGAGCGAGCCTTCTCGCAGGCCGACACCACGATCTCGCCCTCGTCTGTGAACTTGATGGCATTGTGGACCAGGTTCTTGATGACCTGTCCTATCCGGCCCGGGTCGCCCACCACCTCTATTGATAGATGGGAGGGGACATCACAGATGAGCTCCAGTTTCTTTTTCTGGGCCGGGATGGCGAAGGTGATGGTGGTTTCGTAAATGAAATCGAGAAGGTTGAAGGGAGTGGATTCCAGCTCGATCTTCCGGGCTTCGATCTTCGAGAAATCCAGGAAATCGTTGATCAGCGACAGCATGGATTTGGCGGAAGACTTGATGCCTGACAGATACTCCTGCTGTTCGGGAGTCAGCTCCGTGCCCAGGGCCAGGTCGGTCATGCCCAGGATGCCGTTCATGGGAGTCCGGATCTCATGGCTGATGTTGGCCAGGAATTCGCTTTTCGCCTGGTTGGCGGCCTGCGCCTGTCTCTTGGCGATGACCAGTTCGGTCGCATCGATCAGGTTCAGGATCAATCCCTCGTAGCGGTTGTTATGGTAGACAGGCTGGAGCCTCAATATGGCCTCCATGTCCTTGATCGCCACCTGCGCCGAAACCTGGGGGGAATTGGGATTCAGTTTGAATCGACCGATGTGTTCCTCTAGTTCCTGGGACGACATGCCGAGATAGATCTCGGAAACATGTTTATTCAGGAAGTCTTCCTTTTCCTGATTGAAGAGATTGAGCACAAAGTCGTTGACCTCTGAGATGCGGTTTTCGGAGTTGACGAAGAGCACCCCTTCCTTCATCCCGGAGATCATGGCGGAGAGCTTGGCCGCCTCTCTCTGGATGGCCCTCTCGTCCTGTTTGCGTTCCGATATGTTACGGAGGACACCTTCCACGCCTATAGGGGACTGGTTCTCATCCCTGAGGATGCGGGCGTTGACCGAGGCGGCGATCTCCCCGCTATCCTTGGTCTTGAGCCGCAGTTCATGGTCATTGACGGCGCCTCGCTCCATCAAGGCAGCCTGAAACTGTTCGTACTCATTGGGGTCGGCATAGAAATCGATGACCGGAAGGCCGATAACCTCGTCGGGATGGTACCCCGCCTGCTGATATACCGAGGGACTGATGATGGTGATGCGGCCGCTTTTGTCGGAACGGTAGTACACATCATGAAAGGATTCGAAGATCATCCGGTACTGTTCCTCGGATCGACGGAGGGCCTCTTCCGCCTTTTTGCGCTCTGTGATGTCATCGCCTGAGGCCAGTGTGCCGGTGATCTTGCCGTTCCGGTCGCGTACAATGGTGTTGTGCCAGGCGATCAGCCTCTCTTTCCCTGTCAGCGTTACCACCGGATTTTCGTAGCGCTCTAAAGGCTCGTGCCGGCCCTCTATGAGATTCTGAAATACGCCCCTGACTTCCTCGCGCATTCTTTCCGGTACGAAGTGATCAAACCAGTTCATGCCCAGGAGATCCTCCTGGGTGTAGCCAAGGATGTCACAGCTTTTCTGGTTAACGAGGGTGACCTCACCCCGGATGTTGAGGGCGATGAACATGACCCCGGCCAGGTCGAGGTATTTCTGTACCTTGTCCCGCTGTTCCTGCAGGGCTCTTTCCACCTGTTTGCGTTGGGTGATGTCGCGGTAGATGCCGTAGACCGCTTCCAGATGATTATCCACGAGTATGGGCGCTGCGATCACCGAAACATATATCGGTGTGCCGTCCTTGCGTTTGCGGATGGCCTCAAAGGCCACCTTCTCGCCCTTCGCCACCTTCTCGGTGATGGCGATGGCGTGGAAGGGATTATCCTGAGGAGCGATGAGCCTGTCGATCATCTTGCCCATCACCTCTGCTTTTTCGTAGCCGAAGATTTCTGAAAAATGGCTGTTCACACGCATGATGACGCCCTGGAGGTCTAGGATGACTATGCCTTCCAGGGCGCTCTCGAAAAGCTGGTCGAGGTAGGCCTTTTCTACATGAGAGGAAGGGCTGTGCGGCGCTCCTTCGGGTGACAGGAAGCGTTGGTCCATGTTCAATGTTTCCTCTCGGGTTGCAGGAACACAGCCGTGTTCCCCCCTTTTTTCTTTGCCTCTTCCAGGGCCTTTTGTGCGGTGGCCAGGAGCTCTGGGGCTGTGCAGTGGTAGAAATACGAGGAGGAAGCCCCCCCCAGGGAGACGGAGATCTCTCGGTCCCCGGCCTCTGTCCGGATCGGATCCCGGACGGCGGCGCGGCGGAGCCTTTCTGCTAGATGGTGGAGATGCTCCTCCCGGCAGTTGGGGAATACGCCCAGGAATTCGTCATCGCCTAAACGGCCCAGCTTGTCATAGCGCCGTATGGAATCCTGGAGGCGGGCGGACACCTCAGTCAAGATGCGGTCGCCGGCGGCAAACCCGTCGGCTTCGTTGAAACGGGACAAGCCGTCGATGTCCACCAGGAGGACAGAGGTCGGCTGATTCTGGCGTGCATTCCTGTCGATCTCTTCATCCAGGAATCCCAGGATCCTGTTCCGATTCCAGAGGCGGGTCAATGCATCCTCCGCATGGAGCTCTTCCTGGATTTTCCCTCTCTCCATGATGCGTTCGCCGTTCTGCAAACGGATCTTGAGTTCGACATAATCGAAGGGTTTGGTCATATAATCGTCGGCTCCGGCCGCCAAGCCCTGAAGGATGTCTTCCTGGTGGTCTCTCCCGGTCATGAGGATGATGTAGACATAATCCCGGGAATGGACCCTGCGGCGGCCTCTTATCCTCTGGCAGAGCTCGATGCCGTTTATCTTGGGCATTTCCCAGTCCAGAAGGGCGATGCGGATGCTGCCGTTCTGGTGAGTGCCGTGCTCCTCGTTCAAAGTTTCCCATGCTTCCTGACCGTTGCGGGCCGTGACGACCTCGTAGCCCCATTTATCGATGTTGTTGGCCAGGGCCCGGCAGGATATCGTGTTGTCATCCGCGATCAGCACTTTCATGGCTCGAACCCGTGTTCTTCGGACAAAGCTCCTCTTCTCATAACTACTTTTCGATTTTACGCCAGTCCCCAAAATGGTCAATCGCCTTTCACGGTGAACACCAGGGTGATATTGCCTCCGGAGATCTCACCCTTTGCGGTGACATGGCTCAACATTCCGGCTAGCCCGTCCGGTCCGCCCCCACTAATCTTTTGGCTTGTGACTGTGTGAGGAGTGAATTATAATGGCTCTGGAAGCCAATGCGGGACAATAAGGTCATAACCATAAGCCTTATCCTCATCGTCATTTTTATCGGCGGAGTCGTGCTCAAGCTGGCCCAGGCCGTGCTGTTTCCCTTTTTCCTGGCGGTGTTTCTCTCCTTTATCATGTACCCCGTCCTGGATTTTTTCACGCGGCACAGGGTCCCCAAGACCGTGTCCATGATCCTCCTGCTCCTGATAACGTTTTCCGTCCTCTATCTCTTGAGCATGATCTTTTACTCCGCAGGCAAATCTTTTGCGGCCGAACTCCCCAAATACGGTGACAAGATCGTTGCGAGCATCGATTCCCTCCAGCAGAGGTTCGTCCCGCCCGCGAACATACAGCCCATCCATTGGAGTGAGCAGATCGACCTGGGGAGGATCGGAAGCCTGCTGCTATCTACCCTGGGACCCTTCCTTTCCTTTGTCTCCACGCTGTTCCTGGTCTTTTTCTTTCTGATGTTCATCCTGGCGGGTCGCGGCAAGACCAAAGAAAAGTTGAAGAGGGCTTTGCCCCCGGAGAGGAACGAGCGGGTCTTGAACATCATCCATAACATCGACACACAGATCCAGAAATACCTGATCATCAAGGCATTCGTGAGCCTGATCACCGGCGCATTTGTGACCGCGGTACTGTTGGGCTTTGGAGTGGATTTTGCCATCACCTTCGGTTTTTTCGCCGTCATACTGAACTTTGTCCCCAACATCGGATCGGTTTTTGCCACGCTTTTTCCCGTGACCATAGCGCTGCTCCAGTTCGACTCCATCTGGCCGGCTGTCTGGATCTTGGTCCTGCTGACTCTGATCCAGCAGATCATGGGGAATGTGATAGAGCCCCGGATCATGGGTGAGGGGCTGGGTTTGAGCCCCCTGGTCGTGCTCTTCTTCCTCTTTTTCTGGGGATGGCTGTGGGGCCTCGCAGGTATGATCCTGGCGGTTCCGGTGGCAGCCATCATAAAGATCGTGTGCGCCAACATCCCCGAACTTAAGCCGGTGGCCGTGCTTATGAGCAAGGATTGACTTAACCTGAATAATTCATAAAGAATGCCGATATTTCCTTTGTAAAACTCATAATAATCATCGGCATCTTTTACCCTTCGGGCGAGCCGATTTCACCATA
>JAUXEH010000373.1 GCA_030620655.1 Candidatus Aminicenantota bacterium
ATTCGCCTTTTTCGGCGCCAACGATTTCTCCGTTACCAGGACCTCCTTTATAAGCATATCCATCGAAGAGTTGAGGAAGCAGCAGAAGCGCAAGAACCTGACTCTCGACGACATGCGACTGCTCCAGCGGCGCTGCCGGCACTGCGAGCTGATCGGGGCTTCGGTGTCCACGGGCCGTTCCGTGAAATACAAGAATCAGTATCTCAAGGCCGTCGCCATCAGCGGGATCACCTACCAGGACCATCTGATCGGGAGCGTCATGGAGCTGGAACGCGGCCGCCACATCCGGAAGGAGGACGAGGGACGCTCCCGTTCCGTCTGCATCATCGGAGCCGATGTGAGGGACAATCTCTTCCCCTACCTGGATCCTCTGGGCAAGCGGCTCAAGGTTGGGAGTCACAACTTCCTGATCATCGGCGTGGCCGAGGCCAAAGGGAAGCTCCTGGGTTTCAGCCAGGACAATTTCGTGCGCATCCCCATCTCCACCTTTCAGAAGCTCTACGGCTCGCGGCAGAGTGTCAGCATCAACATCCACACAGCCTCTCAGGAGCAGATGGAACTGGCGCAGGATGAGGTCCGCACGATGCTGCGCTCCAAGCGGCATGTCCCCTTTGGAACGCCCGATGACTTTTCTTTCCGGACATCGGACCAGTTCATAGACATCTACAAATCCGCCACCACCGGGATCTACTTCGCCATGATCGCCATCGCCTCCCTGGCCCTGCTGGTGGGCGGCATCGTGGTCATGAACATCATGCTGGTGGCGGTCACGGAACGGACCAGTGAGATCGGCATCCGCATGGCCATCGGCGCAAGGCGCAGCGACATCCTCCTCCAGTTCCTGGTCGAGGCCGCCACCATGTCGACCATGGGTGGGGCCATAGGCATCATCCTGGGCTTCGCTTTGGCTCAAGCCGTATCGGCCGCCACCTCCATGCCCTCCAGCATCGATCCGGCCTCCATCGTCGTGGCCATCTGTCTGTCCGCGTCGGTCGGCCTCTTTTTTGGCATATATCCCGCCAACAAAGCAGCCAAGCTCGATCCCATCCAGGCGCTGAGGACGGAACGATGAGGGCGGGAATCGCGCAGGAGATCGTCCGGATGGCCGTGGATTCCATCCGCTCCCACAAGCTGCGCTCCCTCCTTACCCTCCTGGGGATCATGATCGGGGTCATGACCGTCATCGCCATGGTCTCGGTCATTCAGGGCCTGAACGAGACATTCCTGGGAGAGCTGGAGTCCGCAGGTTCCGACATCATCATCGTCAGCAAGTACGAACCTGGGATACAGATCGGGAACCTCTCGGAGGAGAACAGGCAGAGAAAAGACCTGACACTGGAGGACGTGGACGCCATACGGGCCGAATGCCCAGCGGTCAAAAGTGTGGCCGTAGACCTGTCGGTGGACTTTTTCGAGAGCATCGCCGTCAAATACCAGAGCACCAAGACCCTCGACACCATCATCCTGGGGATGAACGCCGGCTGGCCCCAGGTCATCACCATCTACAATGCCCAGGAGGGGCGCTTCATCACCGAAGCGGATGTCGCGCACAGGGCCAAGATCTGTGTCCTGGGAGCTGAGGTCGACGAGACACTGTTCCCGCACATGAACGCTATTGGAAAAGACATACGCATCGGGGCGGAAAAATTCACTGTCGTCGGCATACTGGAGAAGCGGGGCAGCATGTTCGGGCAGAGCCGTGACAACATCGTTGGGATTCCGATCACCACACTCATGAAATACTTCCCCTATGACATGGAGAACCTGGAGATACTCGCCGCCCCGGTGGAGCGCCGTCTCTACGATGAGGCGACGGAACAGATCATCAACCTCCTGCGCCGGCAACGGAAGGTGGCGTTCGGAGAACCCAATGACTTCGCGGTGTTCGGACAGGACACGATCATCGATCTCTACAACCAGCTGACGGGAGCAGCCTACATGGTCATGGTCGTCATTTCATCCATCAGCCTGCTGGTGGGCGGCATCGGGGTCATGAACATCATGCTGGTCACAGTCAAGGAGAGGACGCGCGAGATCGGCATCCGCAAGGCCATCGGGGCCCGTTCGGGCGACATCCTGAAGCAGTTCCTGGTCGAGGCCGTCTTCCTCACCGGCACCGGAGGGATTGCTGGGGTCCTCATCGGCTTCCTGATCGCGCTGCTCGTCCGGACCGCCACTCCCCTCCCTGCCACTGTGACCCTCTGGTCCGTCGTGCTGGGTGTGGGCGTAGCGGTCTCCGTGGGCCTGTTTTTCGGGATATTCCCCGCCCAGAAAGCGGCCAAGACCGATCCCATCACCTCTCTTCGTTATGAGTAGGAGAACAAGCTAGATCTTCAGGTTCTGACGGGCGGCTTCGAGTGCTTCGCTCAGCGCGTCAGTTATGTCCCCAACGAGTTCCACCAGGGATGGTCTTCCCCCGCCCTTGGCATTCAGCAGAGGCGCGACAACGGGAATGAGCTCCCGCAGGTCAAAGGCCACGTCCTCGGAACGCGCCATGACCACATGGGCCCGCTCTCCGTCCCGCATTCCGAAGAGGACGACACGGCCCGGGCTCTGAATAACCTCCAGGGCCAGCTGACGCACATCCTGGGCCGTCCTCTCCCGGAACTGCTCGAGGATGATCGGATCCCGGGAATCCCTGACCAGGTCCCGAGCCTCCTGCTGGATCAGCCGGCTCTGGAGTTTCTTCAAAGACCGTGCATTCTCTTTCTGCTCGGACAAAAGCTTGTCCACGACAGCCGGGAGGTCCTCTTCACCCGCGGAAAACTTGCCGGCGATCTCTGAGAGGATCCGGTTCCTCATGCGGCAATCCTCCAGAGTCCTGAACCCGCAGACAAACTCGAAGCGCAGGTTGTTCCGGATCTTCTCACGCTTCAGGAGCTTGATCAGCCCGATCTCTCCCGTCCGCCGGGGGTGGGTCCCGCCACAGGCGGAATAATCGAAGCCGGCCACCTCCACTACCCGGATGCGCCCCGATTTC
>JAUXEH010000201.1 GCA_030620655.1 Candidatus Aminicenantota bacterium
CCCGGTCGTGCCCTCGGCATCGGAAACGAGTTGCAGATCTTCACCCATCATTTCTTTTATTTCGCCGCTGGGCAGCACGATGCGGGCGCTCACGACATTCTCCGCGAACCAGCCGTACTCATAGGAGCCGATGCCGGCGCCGCCCTGGGCCAGCCAGCCCCCGGCGGAAGAGGAGGGGTAGCTCGTCGGGTAGAGACGGATGCTCAGGTCGTAGGGCTTGAGTTTCTTGTCCAGCTGTTCCCAGGTGATCCCGGGCTGAACCGTGACCGTCTCCTTATCTTCATCGATCTCGATGACATCTTTCATGCGGTAAAAATCGATCACCAGGCCTTTCCGGGTGGGGATGATGCCTCCATAGCCGGAGGAGCCTTTGCCCCGCGGCACCATCGGGATGTCGTTCTGCGCAGCCCAGCGGATGAGTTCCACGAGTTCTTCCTCGCTTTCAGGTTGGACCACCGCATCGGGGATAGTCTTGCCGACCAGGGGCTTGAAAAGGCTGGGCATGGCGGCTATGTCATGGCTGTAGAGCAGCCTCTCCGTGGGGCTGAAGTTGGCCCTGTCGCCGAACTTCTCCTCCAGCCAAGTCCT
Source organism: Candidatus Aminicenantota bacterium (assembly GCA_030620655.1). GTDB lineage: Bacteria > Acidobacteriota > Aminicenantia > Aminicenantales > Aminicenantaceae > JAUXEH01. The sequence continues at coordinate 589 of JAUXEH010000201.1, forward strand.
GTCCTTACTGCCGAGTCTTGCCATTTGTATACTCCTCGAGTCGAGATGAACTATTCATAAAAAATGTCGATATTTCACGGAACACATATAATATCAAGGGGTCACATCAGATTTTTCGGTGAGCACAAAAATAGGATCGCCATTTTTTCCTCTCCGCGCGAGCCGATTTCACCATATCTGGGGTGTTGCGGCGGGTTCGCGGTGGACGACCACAGCTTCACCCACCGCGCCTACCATCTACGGCAAACTCGACTCGTGAATAATCCAGGTTAAAGGGAACCTAGATAGCTATATTGGCATTTCATTATATACTAGAGTTACTATAGAAGCAATGGGATTTCTGTATTTTATGCGGGAAAAGCTTCACGCCGGAGGGCGAAACCGGTAATGCGGTCCTCCTGCGGTTCGACGCCTATGCCCGGCCCTGCGGGCACACGGATCGTCCCTCTCTCGGTGAGCGTGAATTCAGGCTCCACGAGATCCTGAGCAAAGTACCTGGAGCTGGCGGAAATGTCATTGGACAGGGTGAAGCCGGGCAGCGAGGCCAGGTGCACGTTGTGCGCCCGCCCGACCCCGGTCTCCAGCATGCCGCCGCACCAGACCGGCATGTCGTGTTCCCGGCAAAGGTCGTGAATCTTCCTCGCTTCCACCGCTCCCCCCACACGGCCGACCTTGATGTTGATGATCCGGCAGCTCCCCATGAGCTGTGCCTGCCTGACCCAATCCACCGACCTGGCGCTCTCGTCCAGGCAGATCGGCGTCTGCATTTCCTGCTGGAGCCGGCTGTGGTCCCACAGGTCCTGACCGGAGAAAGGCTGCTCCAGCATCTGAAGCTGAAACCGGTCCAGCGTCTTTAATACGGAAAGGGAATCGAGCGTGTAGGCGGCATTGGCATCCGCCTGCAGGAGTATGTCAGGGAACCTGGATCTGACCTCTTCGCAGATACGCAGGTCCCACCCGGGTTTGATCTTGATCTTTATGCGTGGGTAGCCCTGCTCCAGGAACTCCTCTATCCGAGCGAGGAGCTGGGCGGGCGAGTCCTGGATGCCAACGCTGACTCCCGACAGGACCTCCTGTTTGTCCCCTCCGTACAAGCGGGCCAGGCTGATTTCCTGTTTTTTGGCCGCCAGGTCCCAGAGGGCCAGTTCCAGGCCGGCCCGGGCCATGGGATGCCCCTTGAGGCGGCGAGTCCGCTCGTAAAAGGCGGCCGGCTCCTCCGAGCCCGAAGCCAGGACCTCCGGGATGAAAACATCCTTGAGCATCAGCCAGGCCGTGGCCGTGGTCTCATAGCTGTAGAGCGGCGACCTCTCCGCGACCACCTCGCCGTATCCACACAGGCCTTCCGAGAATACCTTCAGCAGCAGGCAGGACTTGCTGTATTCCCGCCCGAAGCTGGTCTCGAAAAAATGCACATATGGAATCTCCAGCTGAACCATTTCGATCCGCTCCACTCCCATAGGCTCCAGTCTCCCGCTTTAAGATGTCTCGGTGGGTCTGGCCGCCCGGAAGAGAGAGACACCTTTTCTCCGGGCGATCCGTTCATACTCCTTGATCAGACGCCGGGCCATGCCCTGCACCGAATGTTTCGCGAGCACGGCGTCTTGGCCCTCTTTCCCCAGGCGGGAGCCCAGCGCGCGGTTTCTTAAGATCTCCGAAAAGGACCGCACCAGGGCCGAGGAGTCATTGGGTGGAAACCGGAGGCCGGTCTTCTGATGCACGAGCTCCCGGGGCAGCCCGGCTTTCGTGGCCGCGACCAGCGGCACCCCTGCAGCCATGGCTGCCTGGAGCCGCTCCCTGTCTCCGGGATCCGAAGACAGGACCACAAACAGGTCGAGCGAGGCGATGACCTGAGGGAAATCCTTATGCCAACCCAGATAATAGAGGAATCCCTCAGGGGGGACGGTTCCCCTGCTCCCAATGTCCAGGTCCCCCTCTCCCAATATGACCACCCGAGTGGGGGAAGAGCCCGACTCGAGGATCTGTTTCAACCGTCTCAGGATGAGCCATGTCCTGCCCCCGGCAAACCGTGTCTTTATACCGATCAAACGGACATCCGGCCCCAGTTTGAGTTCCCGACGCAGGAAATCGCGATTCTCCGGGCGCGTATAGGGGGAAAAATCCCGCCCAAAGGGAATGACCTTGATCACTTCGGGAGCGACTCCCTGTTCCTCGAGCTCATCTTTGGTCTCCTCCTCCCGTACGACGAGCAGGTCGACATCACGGAAAGATTTTTGCCGGGGAGACTGGCTCATGTCCGCGGTGCCGGGGCCGGACCAGGTGACCACCTGGAGAGGAACCTTGGCCCGCACTGCAGCCGCCGCAGCCATCGGCAGCGTCGACAAGTCGTGGGCATGCACGAGCCGGCAGGCTGAGCGTTTCATGGCGCGGGCCAGCCGCCACGTACCCAGAACGTCTCTTTCGCTCCTGGCACGCAGCGGTTCGACGGGCAGCTCCGCGATCATGGCCCTGGAATGAAGCGGGGAACTCTCGGGAATATAATACCGGAACGGCATTCCCAGCAGCTTCAGCTCCTTGGCCAGATAATAGGAAGACGCGTGGATCCCGGGCGGTTCCTGGCCCGCATCAATGAGGAAAAGGCTCAATCCTCTCTCCCTTTATCCAGATCTCGCGCAGCTTGGCGTACCGGGCGAACACCCCATACCCCTGCATCACGGCAATGACAAACCCGGCCGGCCCGTCCAGGAATCCTGCCTTCCAGACATAGGTCCGCAGGAACCCAAAAAAGGGCAGGGCCGCGAGGTGATACCATCGGCACCGTTTCTGTTCGGCATAGAGCTCTTGGGCCCCCAGGCTGGAGTAGGTGTCGATGCGGCGAATCTGGTCACTGAGGTCGCGATAGGTGAAATGCTGCAGAATACCATGCAGCTTCTTCACCTCGCCCTCGACCTCCAGGCTCTCGTGCACGTACTCCCCCTCCCAGCACGCCTTGTCTTTCCGGAACAACCGGACCTTGCGGTCCGGAAACCATCCGGAATGCCGGATCCAGCGGCCCAGATAGTATGCCTGCCGAGGCATGGAAAAGGCGGAGGCGGCAGGATCGTCCGCCTTCAGGCCGAGAATCTCCTGCCTCAGCCCCGGGGAGAGCCGTTCGTCGGCATCCAGAGAGAGGATCCAGGGGAAGGAGGCCTGGGAGTCGGCGTAGTTTTTCTGATCGGCATAGTTCGTCCACTCCCGGCGGAAGAAACGGTCGGTGTATTTCCGGGCGATCTTTTCTGTATCGTCCGTGCTGTGACTGTCCACGATCACGATCTCGTCGGCGACCCCTTCCACACTTTTCAAGGCTGCCTCGAGCCGGTCGGCTTCGTTGTAGGTTATAAGAACGACGGTGATTTTCATGCTTCGGAACGATCCCGTATAGAGCTATGGTAGCATATTTGTATTCATAATGTCATGAAAAGGGATGACTTGGAAATGCTGCCGGATGTCTTTGAGGGCTCGCTCAGTAACGGTTCCCATTCCTTTTAGGCGGGAGGTTGGGGTGGAGAGATGGCGGTGGTCGGACAAAAGAATGTTTATCCTTTGAGGGAGGGACGGGTGGCGGTGGTCGGACAAAAGGATGTTCATCCTTTTAGGCGGGAGGTTGGGGTGGAGAGATGGCGGTGGTTGGACGGGTTGTAATTGGGGGGGAAGTGCGCTACTGTGTATGCGATTTCCCAAAGTACCCATGAAGCTGGCCGAACGCTACCTCTCCTTCGCCCTCCTGGGACTGCTCTCCCTGGGCGTGAGTTTATGCCTGTACGCGCACATGCAGTACCGGAAGTTCTCCATCCTCGAGCACGAATTCAAACCCCAGGTCTCCTTCATTCTGGTCTGGTTAATCGCAGCCGCCTCGGCCTTGGTGCTGTTCTGGCTTCTGCTGCCGCGCATCGAGAAACGTTACCTGGACGCGGAAATCGAAACTCTACAGAGGGAAAACCTTATCTGCCTCACCCCCACCGCCCTGGGACTCCTGATCCCTTTGATGCTGGGACACTATCTCACCGCAGCCGACCTGCACTCCCGCCTCCACCTGCTTACTGCCGCCATGCTCGCAGGCATTCTTGTCCTCAAAGCCCTTCAGTATCGCCGTCGCCTCAAAGACCGGCATCCCGTTGACAATCTGGTCGAGCGATTCTCCCGTTTGTCCAGAAAAAAGCGGCTCTGGGTCCTGTTTCTGGTATCCTTCCTGCTCTACAACCTGGGGGCCGCGATCCTGGTCTCGGGAGGCCGAGCGTTTTCAGGAGACGAACCCTATTATCTCTTGACCGCCGACAGCCTGTATCAGGACCTGGACATCAACCTGTCCGACCAGTACGAGGAGGGCGACCACGTTCATTTCTATCCCCCCGAGCTATTCCCCAACGTGCGGCTGCGGGCATACGCCCGGTTCGGCCACAAAGGCGAGGGCTACATCTATCCGATCAGCCAACCCGGGGTGTCGTTTCTCATCCTCCCCTGGTATGCGCTGAGTCAGCTGTTCAAGGGGCGCGTCCTCATCTTCATTATCCGGAGCGGCCTGACCTTCTGGGCCGCGCTGCTGGGCGTACAGATCTATCTCCTGTTCTCCCAACTCTGGCAGAAGGAAAAGCTTTCGCTCTTCCTGTGGTTCCTCTACTCCTTCACGGCACCCATCTTTTTCTTCGCGTTTCATATCTACCCCGCAATCCCCATCACGCTGTTTTTCGTCTACATCTACCGCAAAGCCCGGTCCCCGGATCCTCCCTCCAACTTCGAGTATGCCTTCTGTGGCTTTCTGCTGGCCCTTTTTCCCTTTTTCGGCCTGAAATACAACATGGTCTTCTGGCCGCTGCTGCTCATCGCCGGGTATCACTTTGTCCGCAGTCACCGGGCAGGGTACCGGATCGCATGGTTCCTGGCTTTCCCCCTGGCGGGCATCGCGATATTCTATCTGTACGTCTATCACATGTACGGGACCTTCAATCCCATCGCCGTCTACGAGGGGGTTCTGACTCCGGACAAGCTGCAGAATTTCCAGGATGTCATGCGGGACACTCCTCTCATGCTGCGCATCGATTCCTTCCTGGACTATTTCCTGGATCAGAGGGACGGCCTGCTCCTCTACGCGCCCTGGTACGTCTTCGCCATGGCTGGATGCATTGAGATGTTCCGCCGGGCTCGAGCGACCCTTGTCACCTTAATCCTCCTGGCCGGACCTTACCTCTTCAACTACGCCTTTTTCGCCCACCGGCAGGGATCCAGC
>JAUXEH010000298.1 GCA_030620655.1 Candidatus Aminicenantota bacterium
ACCAGGAGCTTGCAGAGCCCAGAGACTTCGGGCTCCGCCGCGCAGTTCCTCAGGACAGTTTCGCCCTTCGCCAGGGCCGCGGCCATGACCATGTTCTCTGTCCCGCCCACGGTTTTCTTCTCGAAGGTGATCGATGTCCCGGTCAGCTGTTTGGCCTCGGCCTGGATGTAGCCGTGCTCCAGCTTGATGCTGGCCCCCAACTGCTCAAAGCCGCTGATATGCAGGTCCGTGGGTCGTGAGCCGATGGCGCATCCCCCGGGCAGGGCCACGATCGCCTTGCCGTAACGGGCCAGCAGCGGACCCAGCACCAGGATGGAGGCCCGCATGGCGCGCACCAATTTGTATGAGGCTTCAGGCGAGTTGATGGTCCTGACCTGCACGGACAAGGAATTCTTCCGTATGTTGTATTCGGCGCCCAGCTCCTTGAGCAGGGTCAGCATGGTGAATACGTCGGTCACCAGGGGGACATTTCGGAGCCGGATCTTTTCCCGGGTGAGCAGGGAGGCTGCCAGGGCCGGCAGGACGGCGTTCTTGGCGCCGCTGATGCGGACTTTTCCTTTCAGCTTGATCCCGCGATCGCCGAAGATCCTGATTTTTTCCATGGTTGTTTAAAGTGCGCTCAAGGCCTGTGCGAGGTCGGCGATGACGTCTTCGGGATTTTCGCCTCCCACACAGAGCCGGATCAGCTGAGGCGGGACATCCGCCTTTTCCCGGACCGCTTCGCCCAGCTGCTGGTGGGTCGAGATGGCCGGTATGGTCGCGACACTCTTGATGCGGCCGAGATCGGTGGCGCGGTAGATCATCTTGAAGTTGTCGAAGACCCGGCGCGCGTTCTCGGGCGGTCCGTCCACACGGAAGCTCATGAGATGGCCGTAGCGGTTGACCTCGTTTCCGGTCCCGTCGTCCGAATCCACCAGCTTCATGTAGCGCTTGGCCAGTTGATGCAGCGGGAAATTCGGCAGCCCCAGGTAGTCGACCTGATAGACTCGGGGATGAGTCTCCAGATACTCTGCCACCTTCTGGGTGTTGCGGCTGAACATCTCCATGCGGGAGCGCAGCGTGCGCAGGTCGTTGAGCGCGAACATGGCGTTGGCCGGGGCCGAGGCCGGTCCGTTGTCGCGGTAGGGGAGGAACTTCACGTACTCGGCGAAGCTGTCCTTGAACAGGGGATGGTCGTTCTTGATCTTGGTGACGATGGGCTTGCGGCTGATGAGCGCCCCCCCGACGGCGAAGCCGGAAGATGTGATGGTTTTGGTCATGGAGTGCACCACGATATCCGCGCCGTGGGTGATGGGGCGCAGGAGGGCCGGGGTGGCGCAGGTGGCGTCGAAGATGAAGGGGATCTCCCAGGTGTGAGCCAGCTCGGCCAGGGCCTCGACATCGCAGAAGGACTGCTGGGGGTTGCTGGGGGCCTCCACATACAGGAAGCGCGTGTTGTCGTCGATCTTGGACCTCCACTCCTCGACGTCTTCGGGGTGGAGGACCCAGCGCACCTCGATTCCCCGCTCTTTCATCTTGCGTATGGCGAACTGCTGAAAGGTCCCGCCGTAGACCTGTACTCCGGAGACGAAGTTCATGGTTTCCGGTCCGTCTTTCTGTTTGACCAGAAAGGGGTCTACAGCCGACATGATGGCGCTCATACCCGAGGCGGTCACTACACACGAGGTCTCGACGCCGGTGCGGTAGCCTTCCAGGAGTGCCATGGTCCATTCCAGGTAGTAGGTGGTGGGGTTGGCGATCCGGGTATAGCACCAGGTGGGGATGAGGTAGGCCAGGGCCGCCTCAAGCTCGTCGGAGTCGCGGTAGGCCTGAGAGGCGGAGAGATACAGGGGCTCGATCAGAGCGCCTTGGTTGAGGTTGAGCGCCTCTTCCACGGAGTAGAGGCCGTGGACGGCCAGTGTGTCGAACTTGTATTTCTTCACCCGCTCCAGCTGGGCCTCCCGTTTGGCCAGGAACTTTTTGCTCTCCTCGATGTATTTCATGACTCCGGGGCTGAATTGGGGCGTATCAGACATGGCTCCTCCGTTTATTGGTTGTGTGCCGATTTATTATATGCCAAAAAGCGTCGTCCGTTCAAATATTTCGTTTCCTTCCGGCTCCGGCCGGGGCCTCGGTTCCGCCTCTTTTTCCTTCCGGAGTGGACAAGGCCGGGATTTGGACTTATAATACATATACGAGTTCTTCGTACCAAATCCAGCTACCCGGGAGGATAACATGCGCTTACTTTTCATAGGTTTCGGAACGGTCGGTCAGGGGCTTGCGGAACTGCTGGTAGAAAAAGAACGCCACCTTAAAAAGGCGTATGGGATCGATTTCTCCACAGTCGGGATCTCGGACATGCTGAAAGGCAGCCTGGTGAATGCCGGCGGCATAGACCTGGCAGCCGCCCTGGAGAAGGCCGGCTCGGGCGAGAAGCTCTCGGAACTGCCGGGTGAGGAATTCACCGGAGACGCCCTGGAGATGATCCGGACCGTCGATGCCGATGTTGTGCTGGAAGCCACCTACACGGACATAAAGACCGGGGAGCCGGCCACGTCCCACATCCGGAAGGCCCTGGAGCGGGGCATGCATGTGGTGACCTCCAATAAAGGACCTACCGCGCTGCACTATCAGGAACTGGCCCTGCTCGCGCGGGAAAAGGGGGTCCGTTTCCTTTTCGAAGGCACGGTGATGAGCGGGACCCCGCTCCTGAATCTGCTCCGCGAAACACTTGCCGGCAGTGAGGTGCTGGAGCTCAAGGGGATTCTCAACGGGACCACCAATTATATCCTGACCAGGATGGAGGAAGGACTCGCCTACGATGACGCCCTCAAAAAGGCCCAGGATCTTGGCTATGCCGAAGCCGTTCCCGATGCGGACGTCTTGGGCTGGGATGCCCTGGCCAAGGTCACCATCCTGGCCAAGGTCATGTACGATGCCAAAGGCGATCCTTTTGATTTCCCCTGCGAGGGGATCACCAAGATCAGCGCGTCCGACATCGTGGAAGCCAAGGAGCGCGGGAAGCGCTTCAAACTGATCGGGAGGGTCTGGAAGGAAGGGAACCTGGCGAAGGCGGCCGTGGCCCCGGAAGAGGTCGATATGGGTCACCCCCTGGCCGGGATCATGGGGGCCACCAATGCGGTGACCGTCACCACCGACACCCTGGGGGATGTGACCATCGTCGGCCCCGGAGCGGGGCGGCGCGAGACCGGCTTCAGCCTGCTCATCGACCTGATCGAGATCGCCCGCAAAGACTAATTGGGGCCTGTCCCCAATTAGCAAAAAAAAAGGAGTGGAGGCCGAGCCTCCACTCCTTTGGTGTTTCTTGAGCCGTGATCAGCCCTTGACCGTTTCCTCCATCCAGTCGGTGGTGATGGTCTTGGGTCTCTCGATGGGCAGACCCAGCGCACGATCCCAGATCAGCGAGGCCAGCACGCCCAGGGCACGGGAGACGCCGAAGAGCACGGTGTAGAAGTCGTACTCGACGACACCGAAGTGTAACAGCAGGCAGCCGGAGTGGGCGTCCACGTTGGGCCACGGGTTCTTGGCTTTGCCGTGTTCCCTGAGGATATCGGGGGCGACCTCATAGATGCCGCTCACGACCTGGAAGATTTCGTCATTCGGACAGTGCTTGAGGCCGAACTCTCTCTGGGCCATGTAGCGGGGATCGGTCTTGCGCAGGACCGCGTGACCGTAACCCGGGATGACCTTTCCGGAGTTCAGGGTGTCCCACAGGTACTTGATCAGGTCTTCTTTGGTGGGAACGCCGCCCAGGTCTTCCTTGACCATCATGATCCAGCGCAGCACTTCCTGGTTGGCCAATCCGTGCAGCGGTCCGGCCAGTCCACCCATGCCGGCGGACAGGGAATAATAGGCGTCGGACAGGGTAGAACCCACCAGGTGGGTGGTGTGTGCAGAGACGTTGCCGCCCTCGTGGTCACTGTGGATCACCAGATACAGCCGCATCAACTCTTTGAAGAGGGGATTCTCCACGCCCATCATGTGGGCCAGGTTGCCGCCCCAGTCCAGGGTGTTGTCGGCCGGGATGTGATCGTTGCCCTTGTAGGATTTGCGGTAGATGTAGGCCGCGATCTTGGGCAGCTTGGCGGTCAGGTTGTACACGTCTTCGAACATGGGATCCCAGTACTCGGTCTTGGGCATGCC
>JAUXEH010000020.1 GCA_030620655.1 Candidatus Aminicenantota bacterium
GATGAAGCTGGAGTCGGGAGTGGAGATGGTGATGCCCGGCGACAACACGAACCTGGAGATCACTCTGATCATTCCGGTGGCGATGGAGACGGGCCAGCGTTTCGCCATCCGGGAAGGTAGCCGCACGGTGGGTGCCGGCACCATCACCGAGATCAAAGAATGACCTGTGGTACCACCGTCATGGTGAGGAGCAGAGCGACATGACAATCTCATGGATGTCCCTGCCAGGCCTCGCAATGACATTTGTGTAAAGTACAACAAGAGACGAAGAAACAGGATACGGAGAGCACGAAAAATGGAAAAGATAAGAATCAGACTCAAGTCATTCGACCATCGTCTGCTGGATCAGTCTGTCAAGGATATCGTCGTCAAAGCCAAACGAACCGGAGCGAGCGTGGCGGGCCCCATCCCCCTGCCCACCAAGATCCACCGGTTCTGTGTTCTTCGTTCTCCCCATGTTGACAAGAAGTCCCGCGAGCATTTTGAGATGCGCATCCACAAGCGCATGCTCGATATCAGCGACTACAACAACGAGACCATAGAAGAACTGCAGAAGCTGGACCTGCCGGCCGGGATCGAGGTGGAGATCCAGGCCTTCGGGAGCGGAGGAGATTGATCATGGTTGAAGGCATCATCGGAAAAAAGATCGGCATGACGCAGACGTTCGACGAAACCGGACTTGTGATCCCGGTCACCGTGATCCTGGCCGGTCCCTGTGCGGTCATCCAGAAGAAGACGCTGGAACAGGATGGGTATGCCGCGGTGCAGCTGGGATTCGTGGAAGAAACAGCGGTCAAACATCCCCGCCAGCCCACGCTGGGGCACTTCAAGGCCTCAGAGATCCCGCCCACCCGGGTGCTGAGGGAATTTCGCTTCGACGGCTCTGCCGAGATAAAACCGGGTGATCAGTTCCGTGTAGATCTTTTTAAGCCGGGTGACATGGTGAACGTCACGGGCACCAGCAAGGGAAAAGGCTTCGCCGGCGTGGTCAAGCGCTGGGGTTTCCACGGCGGCCCCAAGACGCATGGATCCATGTTCCACCGAGCGCCCGGTTCCATCGGCGCTTCCGCCTACCCCTCGCGGGTGGTCAAGGGAAAAAAGATGCCCGGACAGCTGGGAAGCGATCGGAAGACCGTGAAGAATCTTCTCGTTGTTGAGGCGGACTTAGAGAAAAACCTCCTGGTGTTGAAAGGCGCCGTACCCGGAGCCAAGGGAGGTTACCTGCTTATCCGAAAGGTCGGTTTCGAGGAACGGCCGGCCGTCGAGAAAAAAGAAGAGTAGAGCCATGAAAATCCAGGTATTCGATAACAGCGGTAAAAAAGTGAAAGAGATCAGTGCGCCCAAAGAGGTCTTCGCGTCACCGGTCAAAGAGCATTTGATCCACGAGGCCGTGGTCAACTATCGGGCCAATCAGAGACAAGGAACGGCCTCCACCAAGACTCGGGCCATGGTCCGGGGCGGCGGCCGCAAACCCTGGCGGCAGAAAGGCACGGGGCGTGCTCGCGCGGGCAGCACCCGCTCCCCGATTTGGCGCTCGGGCGGAGTCACCTTCGGGCCCCATCCTCGGGATTATTCCTACCGCATGCCCAAGAAGGCCAGACGCCTGGCGCTCAAGTCAGTGCTGGCGGCCAAGCTGGCCGACGAACAGCTGATGATCCTGGAATCTCTGGAACTGGCCGAGCCCAAGACCAAGGAAGGCGCCAGGCTCTTGAACAACTTGAAGCTGGAGTCGGCCTTGTTCGTAGACAACCACACCAACACCAACCTGATCCTGGCTCTGCGGAACATACCCCGCGTAAAGGCCGTGGATCACAAACAGTTGACGGTGTACGATGTCCTCGATCACAAGGTGTTGGTTTTCTCCCAGCACGCGTTCGATTCCCTAATGGAGAGATTAAAGTGATCAAGGATCCCTACCAAATCATCCTGCGTCCGGTCATCACCGAAAAGAGCACCTGGAAAAAAGACACCAACCATGAGATCTGTCTCGAAGTCGCCATGGGCGCCAACAAGATCGAGATCAAGGAAGCGACCGAGATCCTCTTCAAGGTCAAGGTCGACAGGGTCCGGATAGTCAAGAAGAGAGGCAAGAAACGCAGGGTCGGCCGGAACGAAGGATGGACCAAAGACTGGAAGAAGGCCTACGTGAAGCTCAAAGAGGGCGAAAAAATGATCGAATATTTTGAGGCGGTGTGACCATGGGCATCAAGTCATACAATCCGACGACATCGAGCCTTCGCCACCGCACAGGCCTGACCTTCGAAGAACTGACGACGACGACACCGCACAAACCCCTCCTGGAACCGCTCAAGAAGAGCGGCGGTCGGAACGCCAAGGGGCGCATATCCGTCCGTCACCGCGGCGGCGGTCACAAAAGGGCCTATCGCGTCATCGATTTCAAGCGCGACAAGATCGACGTGCCCGGGGAAGTGGAAACCGTCGAATACGATCCCAACCGCTCCGGATTCATCTCGCTCATCAAATACAAAGACGGGGAGCGCAGGTACATCCTGACGACTCAGGACATGAAGGTGGGCCAGACGGTCGTCTCCAGCAACCGCCAGCTTGATATCCTGCCCGGCAACGCCATGCCCCTGCGCTTCATCCCGCTGGGGACCGTGGTGCACAACATCGAGTTGAAGAGGTACAAGGGCGGCCAGGTCGCCAAGGCGGCCGGCGCCGGTGCCCAGATCCTGGCCAAGGAGGGGGATTACGCTCAGATTCGCATGCCCTCCTCGGAGATCCGTCGGATCCACCTGGAATGCCGCGCTACCGTCGGTGAGGTGAGCAATCCCGATCATCAGAACATATCCATCGGTAAAGCGGGCCGTAAGCGCTGGATGGGGCGCCGGCCTCATGTGAGGGGGACAGCCATGAACCCCGTCGACCATCCTCATGGCGGAGGAGAAGGCAAGGCCAAGGGAGGCCGCAATCCGGTCTCTCCCACGGGGATACCTACCAAAGGCTACCGCACCCGCCGGAACAAACGCACCCAGCAGTTCATTGTTCGGAGAAGGAGTAAATAACCATGGGCCGATCAGTAAAAAAGGGACCTTTCGTGGAAGAAAAGCTTCTGGTAAAGATCAACTCGCTGCAGACCCAGCAGGAGAAGCGTCAGATCATAAAGACCTGGTCGCGCCGCTCGACCGTCATCCCCGACATGGTGGGGCTGACCATGGCCGTGCACAACGGCCGGAAGTTCATCCCCGTGTTCATCACGGAGAACATGGTGGGACATAAGCTGGGAGAATTCTCTCCCACCCGGACTTTTAAAGGACACACGTCCAAGACAGCCCGGACTATAAGGGTAAGAAAGTAAAATGGACAGACAGGAATACATCTCGAGAGCCATTGCCAAGCATGTGCGGATCTCTCCCCAGAAGTGCCGCCTGGTCGCAGACCTTGTCCGGGATCGCTTCGTGGGCGAGGCTCTCACCATCCTCCGGTTCTCAGCCAAGAAAAAAGCCAGCACCGTGGTGGAAAAGGTGCTGCGTTCGGCCGTGGCCAATGCGCAACAGAAAAGCCAGGACGTCGATGTGGACAACCTGTATATCGCCGAGATCTTCGTGAACCAGGGACCCCAGTGGAAACGGTTCCGACCCGTCCCCATGGGGCGGGCCGCTCGCATACTCAAGCCGACGAGTCATGTCCATATCTATCTAGACGAACGCAAAGGGAGTTAAACAGTGGGCCAGAAAACACATCCATACGGGTTTCGATTGGGATTCAACAAGCAGTGGAGTTCCCGGTGGTTCTCCACAGGCAGGGAGTACAGCCGTCTGATCCACGAAGACCTCAAGATGAAGAATGTCGTCAAGACGCGCTACAAACACGCGGGGATCGCCGAGGTGGACGTGGAGCGTGTGGGGCCTAAGATCCGGGTCATCATCCATACCGCCCGGCCCGGCATCGTCATCGGACGGGGCGGCAAGGAGATCGAAAGCCTCAAGACACTCCTGCAGGGCATTGCCAGCAAGGAGGTCTACATCGATATCCGGGAGGTCGACAAACCGGAGTTGACCGCACTCCTGGTGGGCCAGGGCATCGCCATCCAGCTCGAGAAGCGAATCCACTACCGCCGGGCCATGCGCCGTGCCGTGGAGATGGCCATGAAGATGGGGGCCAAGGGCATCAAGGTGATGTGTTCGGGCCGCCTGGGAGGAGTCGAGATCGCCCGCACGGAATGGTACCTCAGGGGGCAGCTTCCCCTGCAGACGCTCAAGGCGGATATCGATTATGGTTTTACCGAGGCCTTCACCAATTATGGCCAGATCGGGATCAAGGTGTGGGTCTACTGCAGTGACAAAGAAAAACCCAAGATGACCTCCCAGGTTGCCGAGATCGAGGAGATTTGACCATGTTGATGCCCAAGAAAGTAAAGCACCGCAAGCAGATGCGGGGCCGGATGCGGGGCAAGGCCATCCGGGGAGGCAGCCTCTCCTTCGGGGAGTATGGGCTGCAGGCCCTGGAACCGTGCTGGATGACCGCCCGTCAGATCGAGGCGGGACGTATCGCCATCACCCGGCACGCGAAGCGTAAAGGAAAGCTGTGGGTACGGGTTTTCCCCTGGAAACCCATCACCAAGAAGCCTACGGAAGTGCGGATGGGGAAGGGAAAGGGCGACCCTGAGTTTTGGGTCGAGACCGTCAAACCGGGACGGATCCTGTACGAGATCGAAGGCGTGTCCGAGCAGGTGGCCCGCAGGGCCATGCAGCTTGCGGCCAACAAACTGCCGATCAAGACCCGGATCATTTCCCGCGAACTGAGGGAACTGCGATGAAACCGACAGAGATGAGAGAAATGTCCGAAGAGGAACTGGTCGACAAGGAGGCCGAACTCAAGGATCAGCTGTTCAAACTTAAGTTCCAGAATGCGCTGGGCCAGCTGGACAACACGATGAAGCTCAACGCCATCAAAAAAGACCTGGCGAGGATCAAGACCATTCAGAACGAAAGCAGGTCCGAAGACCGGAAGGAACGGAAACAAGACAAATGAACATGCAAGTCAGAAAAACCACCAAAGTCGGGATCGTCGTTGGTACCAAGATGAAAAAGACCGTAACGGTCATGGTGGAACGCCAGGTCCGGCATCCTTTATACAAAAAAATCGTGAAAAAACGGAAGAAATTTCTGGCACACGATGAATATGAGAAGTGCAAGCTCGGTGACTTGGTGAAGATCGTCGAAACACGGCCGCTGAGCGCGCGGAAGAGATGGCGCGTGGATGAGATCGTGGGTCTGTCCCCCGCCGAGAAAGATAAGGTCAGCGAGGATAAGAAAGAATGATTCGCTCGGAAACCATGCTCAAGGTGGCGGACAATTCCGGTGCCCGGAAGATTTTGTGTATCACGCCTCTGGGAGGAGGCGTGGGAAAGACCGCGTCCATAGGCGATGTGATCTCGGCTTCGGTCAAAGAGGCCGACCCGGAGAGCAAGGTCCCCAAGGGCAATGTGGTCAGGGCGGTAGTCGTCAGGGCCAGGAAGGAATTGAGACGCCGGGACGGATCTTATATCCGGTTCGATGAAAACGCGGCCGTTATTATAGACAACCAGGGCGAACCCGTAGGCACGCGGGTGTTCGGTCCGGTCGGACGTGAACTGCGTGAAAGGAAATTCATGAAGATCGTGTCCCTGGCACCGGAGGTTCTGTGATGAACAAGATGTTGATCAAGAAGAACGACACGGTCGTGTTGATCGCAGGCAAAGACAAGGGAAAGACGGGCAAGGTGCTCAAGGTCAATCCCGAGAAGAACCGCGTAGTGGTGGAGAAGCTCAATTTCATCAAGGAATTCATCCGCCGTGACCAGAGCAAGAACATCCAGGGCGGGATCATGGAGAAGGAAGGCCCCATCCATGTATCCAACGTCCAGATCTACTGCTCGGAGTGTGCGCAGGGAGTGCGGGTTCGGACCAAGAAGCTGGAGGACGGCACCAAAGTCCGGGTCTGCAGCAAGTGTGATATCACTATCGAGAAGCAATAGGTTTGAGAGGCAGTCATGAGTCGGCTTAAGGAAAAATACGAAAAGGAAATCATCTCCGAGCTGCAGAAGGAAATGGGGATCGCTAACCGGATGGCAGTACCGCGTCTGGAGAAGATCGTAGTCAATATCGGGGTGGGAGAGGCCATCCAGAATATCAAGATCCTGGATGCGGCCAAGCAGGAATTGAGCCTAATAACCGGACAGTGGCCGGCCGTGGGGCGGGCACGCAAGTCCATCGCGCAGTTCAAACTGCGCCAGGGACACGCCATCGCCTGTTACACCACGCTGCGCGGCAGGATGATGTATGGGTTCATGGATCGCCTGGTGAACATCGTACTGCCGCGGGTGAGGGATTTCAGAGGGGCTTCATCCCGGGCCTTTGACGGCCGCGGCAACTACACTCTGGGACTGCGCGAACAGCTGGTCTTCCCGGAGATCGATTATACGAAAGTGGATCAGCCGCGCGGGATGAACATCACCATTGTGACGTCCGCCAAGACCGACAGCGAGGCATATGCCCTGCTGAAGAAACTGGGAATGCCATTTGGCGAGACGTTCTAAGGAAGGACAAAGTGGCAAAAAAATCATCGATCGCTAAGTACCTGAAAGAGCCGAAGTACAAGGTGCGGCACAGCAACCGGTGCCGGATCTGCGGGCGCCCCAAGGGATACTTCCGGAAATTCGACATGTGTCGGCTGTGTTTTCGGGAACTGGCCTTGAAGGGCGAGATCCCCGGGGTCACCAAGGCTTCTTGGTAAAGCACAAGAGAGGATGGAGATATGACGTTAACCGATCCTATCGCTGATATGTTAACCCGAATAAGAAACGCCGCAATGGGGCGGAAAAAGGACGCCCGTATTCCCTCTTCACGGATGAAAGTGGAGATTGCCAAGATCCTGAAGGATGAGGGATATATCCGGAATTTCAAGGTCATCGACGACAGCCTGCAGGGATTTCTGAACATCACGCTCAAGTACACCGATGACAACCAGAGTGTCATCACCGGATTGAAAAGGGTGAGCAAACCCGGGTGCCGGATCTACTGCAAGGCCGATTCGGTTCCCAAGGTTCTGGATGGTCTGGGTATCGTTATTGTATCCACTTCCAGCGGGATCGTCACGGGTAAGAAGTGCCTGGAACTGGGTGTGGGAGGTGAGGTGCTCTGCCAGATTTGGTAGGCCCTTCCTGAGAGGAAACGAGTATGTCAAGAATAGGAAAACAACCGATACCGCTTCCGGATGGGGTCAAGGTCACTATCTCTGCGGATAAGATCGAATGCGAGGGGCCCAAGGGCAAGCTGGCGGCCCCTGTATTGCCGGGGATCACGGTGGAGGTCGAGGAGACCCAGCTGTTGATCAAACGGGAGAGCGACGAGGGCAATCTTCCGGCTTATCATGGGCTGGTCCGCGCGCTGGCGGCCAATGCCGTCACCGGAGTGTCCAGCGGCTTCGAAAAGAAGCTTGAGATTGTAGGCGTGGGCTACCGGGCAAAGCTGGAAAAAGGCAAACTGGAGCTGAACCTGGGCTATTCCAAACCCGTCATCTACGACATCCCCGATGATATCGAGGTGATCGTGGAGAAACCCACCCTGATCGTGGACAAAGGAATCGACAAGCAGCGCGTCGGTCAGGAAGCGCACAGGCTGCGCAGCTTCCGCAAGCCTGATCCCTACAAACTCAAGGGGATCCGCTATGCGAACGAGAGTCTGCGAAAGAAAGAACGGAAAGCGGGGGTGGGCGGTGTTTAAAGACAAAGTTGTTGTGAAAAAAACGGCGAAGCGGCGTATCCGGAAGCGTATCCGGAAGAAGATCAGCGGCACCCCGGAGAGGCCTCGCGTGCTGGTGACGCGTTCCAACCGCTACCTGTATGTCCAGGCCATCGACGACATCAACGGCCGGGTGCTTTCCTCGGCGTGTACCCTGGAAAAGTCTTTCCGTGAGAAGCACAAGAGCTTCAAGAACACGGAAGCGGCCAAGGCCCTGGGGAAGATCGTCGCCGGCCGGCTCATGGAAAAAAAGATCAAAACCATCGTCTTCGATAGGGGTGTCTTCCCCTATCACGGACGCATCAAGAACCTAGCGGATGCCATGCGTGAGGGAGGGCTGATTTTTTAGCGATCAGCCGGACAAGGAGGCAAGAAGAGTGTACGAAAAAAGGCGCAAGCCAGCGATCCAAGAAGAAGAACAGGAACTCAAAGACCAGGTCATCTCGATCCGTCGGACCACGAAGGTCGTCAAAGGCGGCAAGAATCTCAGCTTCTCCGCTCTCGTGGCTGTCGGGGATGAAAACGGGACGGTCGGTATCGGAAAGGGAAAAGCGCGAGAAGTGCCTCCTGCCATCTCCAAGGGCGTGCAGAATGCCAAGAAGAACATGATCAAGGTGCCGCTGAGAGGGACCACGATTCCACACCTAATCATAGGGATCCACGGTGGCGGAGAGGTGGTGCTGCGACCAGCCTCTGAGGGAACCGGTGTGATCGCCGGCGGGGCCGTCCGTATCATCATGGAGCTGGCGGGCATCAAGGATATCCTGACCAAGTCCCTGCGCAGCAACAATCCGATCAGCGTGGCGTACGCCACCTTGAACGGCCTGAGCAACCTGAAAAATCCGAGTCAGGTATCAAAGAACCGGAACATCGACGAGGAAAAGATATGGCAGTAAAAGACGCCAAAGCAACGACACAGACCAAGAAGGTCACCAAGCCGGTAGAAAAACAGCTTCGGATAAGGCTTGTGCGCAGCGTAATCGGGAGGCCGCGGAAACATCGGGAGGTCGTGAAGGGTTTAGGCCTCAGGCGGATCGACTCCCAGGTGGTGCGCAGGGATTGTCCCGAAATCCGCGGCATGGTCAACAAGATACCTCATCTGCTGAAGGTGGAGGAGCTGGATTAAAATGGACCTGAGTAATCTTCATCCTGCCAAGAACAGCCGGAAGAACAAGCGGCGTGTGGGCCGGGGACCCGGTTCCGGCCGCGGCAAGACCTCCGGCCGGGGTTCCAAAGGACAGAAATCCAATTCCGGGTACTCCCGGAAGAGAGGCTTCGAGGGCGGACAGATGCCCCTCAACCGCCGGGTGCCCAAGCGAGGTTTTACCAATATCTTTCGCATCGAGTACAGCGAGGTCAACCTGGACCGGCTGGAGAGGATCCAAAAGGACACGATCGAACTCAAAGATCTCGTGGAGTCCCGCTTGATCAAGAAAGAGAGTGAGAGGGTCAAGATCCTGGGGCGGGGGGACATCGCTTCCGCCAAGACCGTCCATGCCCACAAATTTACGCGTTCCGCCCAGAAGAAGATCGAGGATGCCGGGGGGAAAGCGGTCCTGATCGGGAAAGAGTGATGTTAGACAGCATACGCAACATCTTCAGCATTCCGGATCTGAGAAGACGGGTGCTCTTCACCCTGGCCCTGCTGGCCGTGTACCGCATCGGGGCCCAGATCCCGAACCCGGGGATCAGCGCTGCCGCCCTGGCCGAGCTATGGGAGTCCCAGCGGGGGACGATCCTGGGCATGGTGGACCTGTTCACCGGGAGATCGATGTCGCGTATGACGATCTTCGCACTGGGCATCATGCCTTACATCAGTGCTTCCATCATCCTACAGCTGCTGCAGGTGGTGTGGCCCTATCTGGAGCGTCTGTCTAAAGAAGGGGAGATGGGCCGGAAGAAGATCACCCAGTACACCCGGTACGGCACGCTGTTTATCTGCATGATCCAGTCGGGCGGGATCGCCTTCCTGCTCAAGAATCTCCGGAGCCCCGTTTCCAACTCTCCCATCGTTCCCAACGGGGGAGTCGGATTCATCCTGATGACCATGCTCACACTGACAACTGGTACGGTCTTCATCATGTGGCTGGGGGAGCAGATCTCGGAGCGCGGGATCGGGAATGGCATTTCGCTCATTATCTTTGCGGGGATAGTGGTGGATTTTCCCCGGTCGGCCTTAAGCCTGATCCAGGGCCTGCGTACTGGAGATCAAACACCCCTGCGGATCATTTTTCTGCTCGCCCTGATGCTGGCGGTGATAGCGGTCATCGTGTTCGTGGAAAGGGGGCAGCGGAGGCTGCCCGTTTCCTATGCCAAGCGTGTGGTCGGCCGTAAGATCTACGGCGGGCAGAGCACGCACCTGCCGCTGCGCGTCAACACCGGCGGCGTCATCCCCATCATCTTCGCGGCCTCGGTCATCACCATCCCCATGACGGTCGCCCAGATGGTGAACGTTCCGTTCATGCAGAGCATCGCCCAGCAGTTTTCACCGGGGATGCCCATGTATTTCCTCTTCTACGTTGCCTCCATCGTCTTTTTCACTTATTTCTACGTATCCATCATCTTCAACCCGGTTGACGTGGCCGACAACCTCCGCAAGTACGGCGGCTTTATCCCCGGCATCCGTCCGGGAAAGAACACGGCGGATTACATTGATTCCGTCCTGTCCCGGCTGACCCTGGTCGGGGCCCTGTATCTGGCGGCCGTGGCCGCCGCTCCCGAGATCCTGATCTCGGGACTCAGGGTAGACACGCTCCCGCTGATCGGGCCTTTCCTGGATCGGAACCTTCCCGAGTGGTTCACCCAGGGGATGGGGCTGCAGTTCTACTTCGGCGGGACCTCAATCCTGATCGTGGTGGGTGTCGCCATGGATACGCTGCAGCAGGTCGAGGCCCAGCTGGTGATGCGTCATTACGACGGGTTCATGCGGCGGAGCCGTTTGAAAGGAAGGAGAGGATGAGGATCATTCTTCTCGGCCCCCCCGGAAGCGGCAAGGGCACCCAGGGAGATCTGATCGAGGGAAAATACGGTTTTCCGCGGATCTCCTCCGGTGACCTGCTCCGGGACTCTGTCCAGAGGGGGACTCCGCTGGGCCGGAAGGCCGAGGCCTTCATGAACCGAGGCGAACTGGTGGAGGATGAAGTGGTGGTGGATATGATCCGGGAGCGGATCGGAGAAGACGACTGTCGGAGCGGCTTTATCTTGGACGGCTTTCCCCGAACGGTCCCGCAGGCGGAACGCCTGCCCGATATCGATCCCGGCCGGGACGAGATCGTCCTGGACATACGGGTCGCCGACCGCTCCATCATCGAAAGGCTGTCCGCGCGCCGGATCTGTTCCGGCTGCGGCTCCATATACAACCTCCGGGGCGCATCGGCACCCGCGTCCGGCACCTGCCCGGCCTGCGGCGGCGGCCTCATCCAGAGGGACGATGACAAACCGGAGGTCGTCCAGAGGCGGTTGCAGGTCTACCATACGCAGACCGCACCGCTGGAGGAGTATTATCGCAGCAAGAATGTGTATCACGAGATCGAGGGCACCGGCCCGATCCATGAGGTGTTCGTTCGGATCGAGGCGGTTCTGGAAAGATCCATACCGGGATCGCGGCTCAAGGAAGAGATAAAGGCGGATTGATGATCATCTACAAGAGTGAGTCCGAGATTCAGGCCATCCGCAGGGCCAATCAGGTCGTGGCTAAGATCCTGTCTGAATTGGCGGGGATGGTCCGGCCGGGGATCGCTACGCTCGAGCTGGACAGGTACGCCGAGAAAAGGACCCGCGAGCTGGGCGCCCTTCCCGCCTTCAAAGGATATCGCGGATATCCGGCCTCGCTCTGCACATCCCTCAACGAGGAGATCGTCCACGGCATCCCGTCGAACCGCAGGCTGAAAGAAGGCGACATCCTCAGCCTCGATTTCGGGGCCATCCTCGATGGCTTCTACGGCGATGCCGCCGTCACGTTTCCTGTGGGAAAGATAACTCCTGCTGCCGGGAAGCTCATCGCCGTGGCAAAGGAGAGTTTTTTCAAGGGGATCGAACAGGCTGTGCCCGGGAAGCGCATCGGGGACATCTCGGCGGCGGTTCAGGCCTATGTCGAATCCCAGGGTTTTTCCGTGATCCGGAACTTCGTGGGACACGGGATCGGTTTTTCTCTGCACGAAGAGCCCCAGGTGCCCAATTTCGGGCTCAGCGGGCATGGACCCAAGATCAAACCAGGGATGGTGCTGGCCATTGAGCCCATGATCGCGGCCGGCGATTGGGACGTTGAGATCCTGTCGGATAACTGGACGGCGGTAACCCGAGACCGCAGCCTGTCCGCCCACTACGAGCACACCATCGCCGTCACACAGGACGGGCCTCAGATCCTGAGTTCCCTGAATGACACGAAGGGCCGAACCGCCCTGAAGGAGCCTTTGCATGCCTAAGCCGGACGTGTTTGAAACAGAGGGAACGGTGATCGAGACCCTTCCCAATGCGATGTTTCGGGTCGAACTGGCTAATAAACATAAAATCCTGGCCCATATCTCCGGGCGGATGCGCAAGCATTTCATTCGCATCCTGCCGGGGGATCGGGTCCTGTTGGAACTATCGCCCTACGATCTGACCAAAGGGCGGATAACCTATCGTTATAAATAGGGAGCCGAATCATGAAGGTGAGAGCATCCATAAAAAGAATGTGCCGGAACTGCCGTATCATAAAACGCAATGGGACGCTGCGCGTCATTTGTTCCAATCCCAAACATAAACAAAAACAAGGCTAGAGGAAGAGGTTAAATCATGGCAAGAATAGCTGGAATCACCCTTCCCTCGGAAAAGAGGATCGAGGTCGGACTGACCTATATCTTCGGGATCGGCCGGCCGCGGGCCTTGAAGATCCTGGAAGAAGCCAAGATCGACAAGGACAAAAAGGTCAACTCCCTGAGTGAAGACGAAGTCAATACCATTCGGAAGATCATCGAAGATCGAGAGAAGATCGAAGGCGATCTGCGCAAGGATATCAGCACGAACATCAAGCGGCTGATGGATATCAACGCCTACCGCGGCATGCGGCACAAACGGCGCCTGCCGGTGCGCGGCCAGCGTACCAAGACCAATGCCCGCACGCGCAAAGGCCCGCGGGGCAACCAGATGAAAAAGTAGAGAGGGAGAGACTTATGGCCAAACCGAAAAGAAAAACCACCAAGAAAAAAAAGGTAAGAAAGGATATCGGGTACGGGGTAGCGAACATCCAGTCCACCTTCAACAACACCATCATTTCCATAAGTGATCGGGACGGAAACGTGGTCTGCTGGTCGAGTTCGGGAACGGCCGGTTTCAAAGGCGCCCGCAAGGGCACACCCTTTGCGGCCCAGCTGGCCGCCCGGGAGGCTTCCAACAAGGCCAAGGAGTTCGGCGTGCGCTATGTGGACGTGAGGGTCAAAGGTCCGGGGGCGGGGCGGGAATCCGCCATCCGGGCCCTTCAGTCCGATGGGCTGGAGATCAAATCCATTCGCGACATCACCCCCATCCCCCATAACGGCTGTCGAGTCCGGAAGAGACGGAGAGTCTAGGCCGGAAGCTGGAGAGGCAAGGAGAGTATTATCATGGCAAAACACAGAGACCATACCTGCCGGTACTGTCGAGTCGAGCGTACAAAACTTTTTCTTAAAGGCCACAAGTGCCTGACGGATAAATGCCCGGTGGAGCGCCGGCCCTATCCCCCTGGAGAGCACGGCCGTGCGCGCAGGAGGATCCGGGGATACGGGATCCAGTTGCGGGAGAAGCAGAAGCTTAAGCGCTATTACAGCATGTCCGAGTCGCAGTTCCGGCTCTTTTTCAAGCGGGCGGAAAGCCGGAAGGGAATCACCGGCGAGAACCTGCTGTCCATGCTGGAGAGACGGCTGGACAACGTGGTGTTCCTGGTGGGCTTCTCTCACTCACGGATGCATGCCCGCCAGTTGATCACGCACGGCCACATCCGCGTCAACGGCAGGAAGTTGGACGTCCCGTCCATGCTGGTAGGCAAGGAAGACATCGTGTCCTTCCGCGAAAAAACCGCCAAGCATGAAGAGCTGAGCGCCTTGGTGGAGGCTAACAAGAATAAAGAAGTCCCGTCCTGGCTGGAAGTCGACAGCGACAACAAACAGGTCCGTGTGGTGTCATTCCCGACACGAGAGGACATACCGATCCCGGTAGAGGAGCACCTGGTTGTCGAGCTCTATTCGAAGTAGCGCCCGGCATATTGGAGACGACCCTTCGCGTTTTATTTAGGAGGAACAATGACGGAAATAGGATTTCAGAGACCGAGATTCCTGGAATGTGATTACGAAACCCTGACCGAAACCTACGGCAGGTTTACCGCCCAGCCGTTCGAACGGGGCTATGGAGTCACTGTGGGCAATTCCATGAGGAGGATCCTCCTCTCATCCATCCCAGGTGCTGCCATCACCAACGTTCGCATCCAGGGCGTGCTGCATGAATTCTCCACTATCCCCGGTGTGGTCGAGGATGTGACCGATACAATCTTGAATCTCAAGAGCCTGAAGCTGAAGCTGAACGGTGAGGGCCCCAAGACGATGACGCTCAAGACACAGGGCCCGGCCAATGCCACGGCCGCCGACATCGAACATGACTCGGATATCGAGATTCTCAATCCTGACACACATATCGCTTCTTTGGATGAGGATGGCATACTGGATATGGAGATGATCGTAGCCGATAACCGGGGCTATATACCGGCTGACCTGAACTTCGACGAGGACCTCAGCGTGGATTTCATTCCCCTGGACGCCTCGCACTCTCCCGTCCTCAAGGTCAACTACAGGGTGGATCCCGCCCGTGTGGGAAAACGCATCGACTATGAGAAGCTGATCCTGGAGGTCTGGACTACCGGCGCCCTCACGCCTCAGGAAGCCATGGGCCAGGCGGCCAAGATCCTGCGGGATCACCTGGTGATCTTCCTCAACATCGTGGACGAGCCCCTGGCAAGGGAATCCGATCTGCGCCCCAAGGAGGACCCCCATTTTTCCAAGATCGACATCCTCTCCAAGACCATCGATCATCTGGAGCTTTCTGTCCGTTCGAACAACTGCCTGCGTTCGGCCGGGATCGAATTCATCTATGAGCTGGTACTGAAAACCGAGGATGAGCTTTTGAAAACCAAAAACTTCGGCCGCAAGTCACTCTCCGAGATCAAGGATACACTCAAGGATCTGCAGCTGAGCCTTAACCTGGATCTGAATCCCGGGCTGGTCGAGAAGATCGAGTCCGAGAAGAAAGACGAGAGTACGGTGGAAGGAGCATTAGAATGAGGCACCGAGTCAAGAGTCAGAGGCTGGGCCGGGGCTCGGCCCAGCGAAAGGCGCTCTTGCGGAATCTGGTCACGTCGTTCCTGGAAAAGGAACGCATCAGCACCACTCATGCCAAGGCCAAGGCGGTACGACCCATCGCCGAGAAGATGATCACTTTGGCCAAGACCAACACCCTGCATACACGGCGCCAGGCTTTGCGTTACATCTATAAGAAGGATGTGGTCAAGAAGCTGTTCGAAGACATCGGTCCTCGGTTCACGGAAAGACCCGGAGGCTACACGCGTATCATAAAGGTCGGTCCCCGAGCCGGTGACGGGACCGAAATGGCCTTGATCGAGCTGATCGGCACAGAGTTCAAGAAGAAAGAGAAAAAGAAAGAGAAGATGTCCGCCAAGGCCAAGGCGGCGGCTAAGAAGAAGTAACGCCGCCCCCCATCCAAACCGCCCCCCTGCCTATCCCACCTCCCATACGCAGGGGAGTGGTCCGTTTTCAGCCTCCCCCCAAGCCTTCCATTCCTCTCGCTGGGAAGCGGTTTGTTCTCAGTCTCCTCCTCCATGAACCGGAGTTGACTTCGCTCTGTTTTGATGATATTAATCATTCCAGGAGGGTATTTATGCCTGTTACAAAACGCACACCCGCGGCCGCCAAGACTACTGTCGCAAAGCCTGCCACGAAGACAACAACAGCGGCCAAGGCAGCAGCGCCGGCCAGGAAGAGGGTGCCCGTCAAGTCCGCGTCCCCGGCAAAGAAACCCGTACCAGCCAGGAAGCCTGCACCTGCGAAGCCGCAGAGCACGACCACCCAGACCAAAAAGGTCCCCCGGATCAAAGCGGGACAGAACTGGGCCTGCGCCGTCTGCGGCATGGCCATCGTCGTGGATGACTGCGGCTGTGTCGAGGAACATGTCTTCCTCTGCTGCGGCCAGGAAATGACTAAGAGAAAAAAGAAGAAGGCCAAAAAAAAGAAAGGCAAGAAGAAATAGCGTCTACCTGTTGCTGGTGACCCGGAGCTTCTGCCCCGGGTATATCTTGGAGCGTGTCGTCAACCCGTTCATACTGAGCAGCACGTTCATGTTCATCCCGAACCTCTGGGCGATCTTGAACGGGGTATCACCCGATTTTACCGTGTAGAAGGTGGACCCTTCCGCATTTGCGGCGTGGATGACCAGCTTCTGGCCCACCTGCAGGGTGTTGCTCCTCAGGTTGTTCCGGCGCTTGATGTCCTGGACCGAGGTTGTGAAGGACTGGGCGATGTGGTAGAGGGTGTCGCCCCGCTTTACGGTGTATGCGAGGTTGTCTCCCTCTTTTGTGAGCTGTCGTGTCTGGGTAGTCGAGTAGGAGCTGCCGTAGCGGGTGGGAACCTTGAGCCGCTGTCCGGGCCTTATGAGGTAGTTGCGGCCCAGCCGATTGGCCTGGGTGATGGAGGAGACCGAAGTCCGGTAGCGGCTGGCGATCCCCGAGACCGTTTCCCCCCGCCGGACATAATGGGTGACATATGTGGCCTCCGGGGGAACGTAGCGGGAGAGGGCGGTGACGGCCGCCAGCGCCTGCTCGCCGGTCCCCACCGGGACCTTCAGCGCATATTCCTTTTCAGGGGAGGATTTGTGTCTCAATTCCGGGTTGTAGTCGGCCAGAGTCTCGCTTTCCAATCCCAGTTTCCCTGCCAGGGTAGATAGCTTGAGCGGCTTGTTGATGCTTATGGTTTCGTACCGCAGGGGTGGATCCGGTTCGGGCAGGGTCATGCCGTATCGGGCCGGGTCGTTGACGATGAGCACCGCGGCTATGAAACGGGGAACGAAACGGCGGGTCTCCCGGGGCAGCATCTGGTACAGGTCCCAGAAGTGATCCAAGTAGGCGATCCGCTGCTGGTTGATGAGCCTCCGAACACGAAACTCACCGCAGTTGTAGGACGCCAGTGCCGTGGTCCAGTCCCCGAACCAGGAATGGAGCTCTTTCAGATAGAGGACCGCCGCCCGCGTGGCCTTTTCCGGGTCCATCCGTTCGTCGATGTAGCGGTCCCGCTTCAACCCGTAGCGGTATCCGGTGGAAGCGATGAACTGCCACAATCCCAATGCGCTGGCACGGGAGAATGCGCGCGTCTTGAACCAGCTCTCGATCATGGGCATCCAGACCAGCTCTTCCGGGAGGC
>JAUXEH010000336.1 GCA_030620655.1 Candidatus Aminicenantota bacterium
AGATGGTCATCCTTTGGGGAGAGGCCCGATCGATCCCAGGGAACAGGACCCATATGACACTGGATGACGCATTGAACACGCCATGGAGCAGGACCGCGATCAGGACGCTGCCCCGGGCAGGCCAATGAGAGCCAGCCAGGGAAACGTCCCCTCAGGGGCATTGAGCAGGATCCGGTAGCATGGATAGAGGAACGCCCAGGAGAACAGATAGGTCACAAAGACATAGATAAAGAGTGTGTGGCGCCTAAACAGCGACCTCATGTGGCCTGCCCCCCATCATTGTACCTCCCCCCAGAGCGGCGTTTGAAATAGAAGTAGAGAGGGAGGGAGGCGGCCATGAGGATCAGCCCGGCCCAGGCATGGAGGGGCTTGGCGATCAGGGCGTTGGCCACGAACAGGAACGTGATCGTGATGAAGATGAGCGGCACGACCGGGTAGCCTATGGTCCGGTAGGGCCGCGGCAGGTCTTTGCGGGTCCGCCGGAATATGAAGATCCCCACCGCGGTCAGCCCGAAGAACACCCAGTCCGTGAACACGACATACGTGATGAGATCCTCGAAGGTCCCCCAGAAGAGCAGCAGGACCACAGCCCAGGCCGACTGCACCAGGATGGCGTTGACCGGGGTGCGGAACCGGGGATGTATATAGGCCAACTGCTTGAAGAACAGCCCGTCCTTGGCCATGGCATAGTAGATACGCGGCGCCGAGAGCGTGTAGATGCCGAGGGTGCCGAAGGTGGAGATGGCGATCATGAGCGCGATGAGCACACCGCCGAAGGGGATGACCGTGGACACCGCGTCGGAAGCTATGCTCTGCGAAGCGGCGATCTCCTCGACCGGGAGAAGATGCAGGTAGGCCAGGTTGGTGAGGAGATAGACCACGGCCACGACCACGGCGCCGATCACCATGGCCCGCGGGATCATGCGGCGCGCATCCCGTGCCTCCCCGGCCACGAAGGAAGCATGCTGCCACCCCCCGTAGGACCAGAGCACGCCGATCAGGGCCAGTCCGAAGGCAGAAAAAAGGCCTCCGGCCTTGGGGGCCGACCCCGTCGAAAAGAGGCTGACTTCCGCCCGGCCGAAAAAGATGCCGATAACGATGACCGCGCTGATGCCCAGCAGCTTGAGGCCGGTGAAGACGTTGGCAAAGACCTCGGCCGCCTTGACACGGAGGATGTTGATGATCGTGACCACAACCAGCGCGAAAACAGCGGTTGTGGTGATCCCGGTCTGGCTCATGGGGAATATGAAGGCCAGGTAGGTGGCGCAGGCGATGCTCAGGGCCGCGTTGGCTCCCGAGGTGATGACCACCAGGTAGGCCCACCCGTACAGGAAGCCGAAGAGATCCCCGTAGGCTTCTTTCAGGTAGACATAGACCCCTCCTGTCTCTGGGAACATGGAACCCAGCTCGGCGAAGGTGAGGGCCCCCGTGAGGGTGATCACACCGCCTATGGCCCAGACCAGCAGGATGAGGAGCGGCGCGGGCAGGTAGCCGGCGATCTGGGAGGGGGTCAGGAAGATCCCGGATCCGATGCAGGACCCGATGGCCACCATGGTGAGGCCGTACAGGCTCAGCTCCTTCTTCAGCTCTGTCAGCATCAATCCTTAATTCTAAGTTTTTTCCAGGTCTTGACCAGAATAACGGTCGATATCACCGCCACTGCCGAGAGGAGGGCCGCGGCCAAACGTTGGCCGTAGATCCAATAGCCGGTGGCGAACAGGGCGCTGTAGACCCCCAGGCAGCCCACCACCATGCACACGATCCCGGTCGGGACATCCCAGCCCTTACCCGGGGTTTCGACGGGATCGTTATCCTGAGCAGCCTCCTCGATCACCCTGCGCCAGCCGGGGCCGCCCGGCTTCACCAGCCGGTAAAAGGACCGCAAAGTCTGCGTGTCTGAGGGCCGGGTCAGGAACGTCACCAGGATCCAGCACACCGTGGTGACGGCCACGGCCGAGACCAGCTGGACATGCGTGGAGACCTCCGGCAGCCCGGTCCAGGCATGGACGATCTGCCAGTACACCGCCACAACAAAAGACACACCCATGGCCGTCAGCTCGGAATAGGGATTGATCCGCCACCAGAACCAGCGCAGGATGAAGAGCAGACCGGTGCCGGCCCCGATCTGCAGTAGGATGTTGAAGGCCTGGAGCGCATTGCTCAACACCAGGGCCAGGAACCCAGTGAAGATCATGAGCACCACGGTGGAGATGCGCCCCACCCGGACCTGCTGTTTATCCGATGCCTCCCGGTTTATGAACCGCTTGTAGAAGTCGTTAACCACGTAGGACGATCCCCAGTTGAGGTGGGTGGAGATGGTGGACATGAAGGCCGCGATCAGGGAGGCCACCACCATCCCCAGAAGCCCGGCCGGGAGGTAGGTCAGCATGGCCGGATAGGCCATGTCGTGCTTGATGACCGAAGGGTCGACATGGGGGAAGGCCGCCTGCAGGGCTTCCAGGTTGGGGAAGACCACGAGGGAGCACAGGGCCACGACGATCCAGGGCCAGGGCCGCAGAGCATAGTGCGCGGCCGTGAACAGGAAGGTGGCGCCCACGGCATGCTTCTCCGACTTGGCCGATAACATGCGCTGGGCGATGTACCCGCCCCCGCCCGGCTCGGCGCCCGGGTACCAGACACTCCACCACTGGACCGCCAGGGGCAGGATGAAGAGGGGGACCAGGGCATCCAGGCTGTTGAAATCCGGCAGCAGGCTCAGCTTGTCGACCACATTGGCATGTGTGAGCAGGGCCTTCACCCCGCCCACCTGGGGCAGCCGGACGGCCACGATGGCCGCCCCGACAGACCCGACCATGGCGATCCCGAACTGGAAAAAATCCGTGATCAGGACACCGCGCAGCCCGCCCAGGGCGCTGTAGACGGCGGTCACGATCAAGGCGATCAGGAGTGTCTGCAGGGGCGTGAAGCGGAACATGACGCCCCCGATCTTGATGATGGCCAGCGATACGGTGGCCATGATCAGGACATTGAAGAAGATCCCCAGGTACAGCGCCCGGAATCCGCGCAGGAAAGCGGCGGCCCTGCCGCTGTAGCGCAGTTCGTAGAACTCCAGATCTGTGACCACCTGGGAGCGGCGCCACAGCTTGGCATACACGAACACGGTGAGCATGGCCGTCAGGAGGAAGGCCCACCAGACCCAGTTGCCGGACACCCCATTCTGGCGCACGATGTCGGACACCAGGTTCGGTGTGTCGGTAGAAAAGGTGGTGGCCACCATGGAAACGCCCAGCAGCCACCAGGGCATGTTCCTCCCCGAGAGGAAGAATTCCGAGGCGCTGCTCCCGGCCCGCTTGGAGACCGCCAGCCCGATGATGAGCGAAAAGATAAAGAATCCCAGAACAAAAGCCCAGTCGACCGTCTGCAGGATCATGCTCTCTCCAGTATTCCAGGTTATTTGATCTGCAA
>JAUXEH010000243.1 GCA_030620655.1 Candidatus Aminicenantota bacterium
AACTCATCGACCATGGCCGGTCCCCAGGGGCCGGAAACCAAGGGCATCTCTATGGGATTACCGCGAATGGTTGCCCGGTTGACGATCCGGTAGATGCAGTCCACGTCTTCGTAAAATCCATCATAGCTCAGCTCATCACGGATATACATGAAGATGAAGATGCTTACTATGATGCCGACCGATAGGCCCAAGACATTGAGTATCGAATAGGTTTTGTTTCTTTTTAGGTTCCTGAAGGTGATTTTGAAGTAATTGCCGTACATCGGGTCATGCCCCCTACTGATCAGGCTTACTCTGCTACTGCAGGCTTGAGAGCTGGGTCCGGGCGTCCTCGACATCGGAGAGCCCCGGATCGGCATCCTTCCAGAGCTCCAGGAACCTCCGGTAGTTCTCGATCGCCTTTCCCGGCTGGTCCTGAGCCTGGTGGATCTTGCCCAGCCAATAGAAGCTCCGTGTGTAGAAGTCTCCGTCGGCCAGGCGCCCAAACGTCAGAGCGATCACTTTCTCGAACTCGGCCCGGGCCCCTGCCCAATTTCCCGTGTTGTAGTACGCCTCTCCCAGAGTGCTCCAGAACAGGGCATGGATCATGGGGAAGTTGCTCTCGGGGGTGTACAGAGATTCTACGGCCTTTTTCAGGAAACCCAGAGCCGCGGCATACTCCCCTTTTTGCAGCCGCATCATGCCCATGAGATGCTGGTGGTAACGTTCCAGGTTTTGATTCAGTCCGCCATCGAGCAGTCCCCGGATTTCGCCGGCCTTTCTCTCGACTTCATCGAATCGGCCCAGCTTCAGATAGGCCAGCCCCTGGAGATGAAGGGTCTGGATCTGCCACAAGATGTCCTGCGCCCGCAAGGCGTCCCGCATCTCCCTCTCATACTGCTCCAGGGCAGCCTCGGGCTGGTTGCACCTCAGGCTTAAATCGGCAAGGTCATAGTAATAGACAGGCCGGGCCCGCAGCAGCTCCAGCGCGGCCTGGAATCTCCCCTGATAGAGGAAGAGGTTGGCTAAATTTACCTTCCTGCCTCTGCTTCCTTCCTGAAGCGAGCCGTAGAATTCCTCAGCGGCGGACAGGTTTCCCTCAAGGAGTTGGATGTGGCCCGAGTAGATGTTGGCGGGTGCTTGCCACTCAGGATCCAACTCGAGCAATCTCTGGATCTGATCCCGAGCCTCCTTATTAGCCCCCTCGAAGAGATAGATGTCCAGGATCTTCTCTTCGATACCGAGGTTGTCCGGGTCATATTCGAGATACCGCTGGAATGCCTCTCGAGCCCCAGCGTAATTTCCCATGGCCATGTAGGTCTCGCCCAGGTTCCAGTACCCCAGCAAGCCGTCCGGATTATACCGGATATAGGCCTGGTACAGCTCGACGGCTTTTTCGAATTCCTCGAGAGAAAAATACACGATCCCCAGGTTGATGTTGGCGATCCTGTCATCCGGATACAGCGACAGCAGCCTCTGGTAGGACTCGATGGCCCTGTCGTACGTCTGCCGCGAAGTCATGTAGTAGTCGCCCCGGATGGCCAGGCGTTCCCTTTCCGAGACCCGGTCGCTCAGCTCGAAGGCCTTTTGAACGGCCCGGTTGCGCCCCGGCCTGCGCCCCATGTTTCCGAAGGACACGGCCAGTGACCGGTGGGCCATGGCGAAATCCGGATCGATTTCCAGCGCCTCCTGCATCTTCACGATGCTCTCCTGGTATCGAGTCTGGAGATGCAGGCGCCTTCCTTCGCTGTAGAGTTTGTAGGCCTCAGGTGAAGCTGTGGTGATGTTTGCCACCTCGATGTCCGGATCGTCGGCCAGGTTGGCTTCGGAAAGCTCGAAATTGGACTTGATCCACCGGGTGAGCTCGTCCACCATGGCATAGAAGCTCCGCTCCCCTTCTCCCTCGACACTCTCGGAGGACTTGAGCTCGCCGGATGCGGCATCCTGCAGGGACACGTTAATCCGGAACTTGTCCCCCGCCTCCGTGTAATTCCCCACCAGGACATGGCCGACCCGGCTCCTTTCCGCCAGTTCCTTTAGGATGTCCGAAGAATATGTCGTGGCCTCGAGCTGGCCCAGGTCTTCGAGCACATCGAAAAGCCTCTCCGCGCTGAGCACTCGGACATACCTTGACTGGGACAGGTCCGTGATCAGGAGATCGGTGAGGGCGGTCCGCCAGTGTTCCAGGCCTGCGTCTCCGGTGTTGTTCTTGAAATAGAGTATGGCCAGGGAGGGCCTGTCGCCGGCAACGGGTGGAGGTGTGGGGCGGAATAAAAACTGGCGAAGCAGGATAGCCGCAATGACCAGCGCAATCACCACCGCGATCGGAAGCATGGTCTTTTTCAAGCCCACCGTGACGGTGATCTCCTTGGATGTGGTTGGCTTCCTCTGGGGTGCCATGGTTTCAGTGGTGGGGAGTTCCTTTTCGATTAACTCCAGGGCGGACAGAACCTCTTCGGTCGACTGATAACGGTTGGCCGGGTCTTTCTCCATGCATTTCAGGATCAGCCGGCTGAGATCCTCGGGGATCCTCGGGTTGAACTCCTCGGGCCGGGGGGGTGCCTCGATTTTTTGTTTTATGGCAATGCTGATCGGGGTTTCTCCCTGAAAGGGGATGCGGCCGGTCAGCATCTCGAAGAGGAGGATGCCCAGGGAATAGATGTCTGACCTCTGGTCCACGTCTCGGGATTCCGTCTGTTCCGGTGACATGTACTCCGGAGTGCCCACCATGATGCCTTTTTCGGTCATGCCTTCGCTCTTGAGGGAGCGGGCGATCCCGAAGTCCATGATCTTGGCGTTGCCCTCGCGGTCGATGATGACGTTCCGGGGCTTGAGATCCCGGTGGATGACTCCCTGGCGGTGGGCCTCGGTCAAACCCTCCGCCACCTGTTTGGCGATGGAAATCGCCTTGCCCACCGGCAGCTGCCCGATGCGGCGGATGAAGCTCTTGAGATCCTCCCCGGTGACGTACTCCATGGTGATGTAGTAGGTACCCTCATGCTTGCCCAGGTCGAACATGCGGGAGACGTTGCGGTGGCCGACCTGGCGGGCGAACTTCATCTCGTTGCGGAAGCGCTCGATGTTGCTCTTGTCGGCGGCCACCTCGGGCTTTATGAGCTTGAGAGCGACCTTCTCGTCGATCTCGGTGTCGAAGACCTTGTAGATCCGGCCCATGCCCCCTCTGCCGATCTCCTCAATGATCTGGTAGCGCCCTGCAAAGGTCGAGCCCGTGGTCAGCTCCTGGACAGGTGTCATGAGGGTCCTGGTCGGAGAATCCAAGGACCCGTCTTCGTTTATCAACTGTGTCCCGCAGTCCGCACAGAAATGGGCGGTCTCCGGGTTGTCAAACTCGCACTGCGGGCATTTCGCGGTCATGAGATTATTCGATCGACAAGTACAGATTAATCATATGGGTTTACTCTGTCAAACGGATTGTCGTGAAAGCAGGGTTTTCCCTTGACGATCGAGCGGAATTCAGTGGCTGTTTTGGCTGAACAAGACAATTTTGTGTTGAGATTCGCTTTCAGCAAGGAATGAGGTACAGTGCCTGAAGGAATGGCGAACTGACAAAACCGGTTTGAAGACTTGAGCTTTTCTCAGTTGTTCCGCTCAATGCGGTTCCAGTCCGGTGTCTTACTGCCCTGGAGATTATTTATGAAGAAATCGACCATCTTCCGCTGCCCGTAGGCGCCGCCCATGCCGTGGCCGCCTCCGGGTAAAACGAGGAGGTCGAAGACCTTGTCCGCCTTGATCAGGGCATTGACCACCTGCATGGTGGAGGCTGGATCCACGTTGGTGTCCATCTCCCCTACGATCAGGAGCAGCCTGCCCTTGAGCCGGTGGGCGTTGTCCACATTGGAGGAGGCGGCGTAATCAGGCCCCAGCGGCCAGCCCATCCACTGCTCGTTCCACCAGAGCTTGTCCATGCGGTTGTCGTGACACCCGCAGGAGGAAACACCGGCCTGGTAGAATTCGGGTTGAAAGAGCAGCCCACCCAGAGCGTTCTGTCCGCCAGCTGAGTTGCCGTAGATCCCCACGCGGGTGATATCATAATAATAAGGATACTTGGCGGCCACGGCCTGGTGCCAGAGTATACGGTCGGGAAATCCGGCGTCGCCCAGGTTCTTCCAGCACACGTCGTGGAAGGCCTTGGAGCGGTGGTTGGTGCCCATGCCGTCGATCTGGACCACGATGAATCCCATCTCTGCCAGGGACTGCATGCGATTGAACGCACTGAAGGTCTTGGGCACGAAAGAACCCTGAGGGCCGGCATAGATGTATTCGATGACCGGGTATTTCCGGGAGGGATCGAAATCCAGGGGGCGGTTGATGATCCCCCATATGTCGGTGCGGCCGTCTCGGGCCTTGGACACGAAAACCTCGGGTGCTTTCCAGCCTGCTTCGACCAGTGCGTCCAAGTCGGTCTTTTCCACCTGCATGAGGACACTCAGGTCCGAGGTGCTCCGGAGTTCGGTGACAGGAGCCTGATCGACGCGCGACCAGGTGTCTATAAAATACCGCATGTCCGGAGAATAGGACAAGGTGTGGTGACCGTCCCCCTCAGTCAGGGTTGTGAGTCCCGTCCCATCGAAGTTGATCCGGTAGGCGGACACGAAATACGGATTTTTGCCCTGAATCATGCCGCTGGCCCGGAAAAAAACCAGGCGGTTCTCGACATCGACCTTATCGACGCCGCGGACCACCCACTCCCCTTTCGTGATCTGGTTCTTAACCGTACCCGAGGCACCGTCATACAGGTAGAGATGGTTCCATCCATCCCGCTCGGACATCCAGACGACCTCTTCCCCGTCCGCGATGTCTTGGCGGAACTTTTTATTCGAATAGCAGAAAAACGTGTCGGCCTCCTCGCTGATGATGGCCTTGGGTGTACCCGCGGCATCGACCTCGATGATCCGGTAGACCTGGTGGCCACGCTGGTTGTACTCGAAGGTGAACGCCCGGCTGTCCTTCCTCCATACGGGGTTCGAGAGGTCATAGGGATTCGGGAATAAGGCGTTGGCGATATCGATCTGTATCC
>JAUXEH010000333.1 GCA_030620655.1 Candidatus Aminicenantota bacterium
ACACAATTGTCTCATATGGGAGATCTGACCCAGATAGGAGGGTGTCTTTTCCTTTTTTTGGGCATCCGTCATCTCATACTTGGTCGCTTTGTTGCCATCAAAGACCACACCCTGCACTATTTCAGACTTGACTCCCGAAAAATTCGAGAGGGCGGCGGCACGTATAACCTCATTTTTTATCCCTCCCATGAATTCTGATTTGGCACCCAACAGAACCTCATTTTTAATGCCCAGGAAAAAATTCAAGACATCGCCGCCTACGTCCACCTTGGCCTTGCCGGCAATATTCTCGATCCAGTCTGTCGCCGTGGTCGTTTTCAAATCGCTCAAACTCGTCATATCGATACTCTTACCTAACTCAATCTTGGATTCATTCGTGGGAGAATATAACTTGAGCGTGCCAGCTGCACTGTCCAAAACGATCTCATTGCCGTATGTGTCGCGCAGCTCGATTTTTTGGCCGCCGGCGTCCATCTTGATCTCGTGGCCGCAGGACTGCTTGATGTGGATGATCTGGCCGCCATCCGCGCTCTCCAGGATGATCTCGTTGTTGCCGTTGTCGCGGATCGCACTCGTGGTCTGATTGGAGCTTGTCACCGGGCTGGTGGTGGCCGGGTTGGTCACCGCGCTGGCGATGATGGGCCGGTCCGGATCCCCGTCGACAAAACTCAGGACCACCTCCGTGTCCTTGTGCAGGGGGAAATGCATGCCGTAACCTGCACCGGCATAGGGCTGGGCCATGCGGATGAACTGGGAGGCCTCTCCCCCGCTGTTGCCACTCAGGTCATACGGGATGATGACCTTGTAGCGCCCCTGATCGTCCAGCTCGGCGTACTGCCCATCGGAACCGGCATCGATCTTGGCGTTCATGAAGCCGCTGATCTTGGACTTCTTGGTGATCCGCACCGGCCGGAAGGCGATATCGTTGGGGATGGCCAGGAACTCATTCTCATACGTGGGGAGCGTCTCCTTGGGCTCGGTCAGAAAGGCGAAGAGCCCCCGCTGGGAACCCCTGGACTTGACATGGGTCAGTATGTAGACGAGATCGTTCCAATCGCTCCTGTAGTGCTCCCCCATCGTGAAGGTGTAACCCGCGCGGAACAGGCGGCAGTCGCTCTTGCCCTTGAAGACCTTGCTTTGGGCCAGGGTCTCCTCGTTCCGGACCTTGGCTATGGCTTCTCCCTCACTGACCTCGCGGTAGTGGTCCCCGTAATCGTAGAATAGACCCGGAGCCTCGGAGTCGATCTGGCTCTCGGCTTTCAGGTCGCGCGAGGGATGACGGTAGTTGTAGTCCTTCACCTGATGGAGGCCGGTCACGACCTTGGTCCTGCAGGTGATTTCGGTGACGGTTTCCTTCTCACTCAAGGGGTCTTTGTTGGGATTGTAAGGGAGGTCCTCCGGCTGCTCGATGGAGGGGAGTTTTTCGTTGTCGTCCGTGAACATGATCACGTCGTTGTCGTCCTTGTGGTCGAAGTAGTAGAAGATCCCGAAGTGCTCCAGCCAGCGGTTGATAAAATCGAAGTTGGTCTCGCGGTACTGCGCCACGAATTCCAGGTCCGAGTACGATCCGCTGAGGTCGAACTCGAAGTCCTTAGCGGCCAGTCCGCCGCTTTGCAGGACCTCGGTCACGATCTTTTCTACGTTCATGTTCTGGAAGATCTCGTTTCGGAAGGTCAGCCCCGTGAGCCACATCTTGGGCACCAGTTCGGCATAGTATGACACATAGCTCGGGGAGCGGCCCCGCTGTTCGAAATGGGAGATGATGCCGAAGATCTTGAGCGGGTCTTCATCTCCCCGGTGGAGCACAAATGTGGCCTTCTTGTTCAGGATATCGACCGGATCCAGCTCCGGATCTTCGGATAGGAGCTCGAACGTGTAGCGGAACAGGCGGGATATCTTCTCTTCGCCCTGGAACGACACAACACGCAGGGCATCCTCATCGAGCTCGCTGCACTGGAGCTCATAATAGGGCTGGTTAGATGTGTACTTGACCATACCGACTCCTTATTTCACATAATCAGGTTAAGTGAAATTGTAGGTAAAGTTTCCCTTCTTGTCTTTCCCGATCTTGAGCAGGGAGGGCTCTTTTCCTTCGGCCATGAATCCCAGCAGTTGGGTGGAGACCTCGGGAGCGATGTTGCGGTCGATGATGGCATCGATGTTGCGGGCGCCGGTCTCGGCCCGGGTGCAGCGCGAGACGATCTCTTTCACCACGGTTTTGGTAAACTCCACCTTCAGGTTCTGGTGGTCCTTAAGGCGCCGCGCCAGGCGGCCGAGTTTGAGCTCGACGATGAGCTTCATGACGTCATCGGCCAGCGGGAGGAACACGATGGGTTTCAGGCGTCCCAGGAATTCCGGCCGGAAGTGCTGATTCATGTAGGGGCGCATCTCTTCCAGCAGGTCATCTGGATCGGTCATGCCCTCGTTGTAGTTGGCGAAGATCACTTCAGAGGCCAGGTTGGAGGTCATGAAGATGATGGTGTTGTTGAAGTCGATCTGCCGCCGGTCCGCATCCTGCAGCATGCCGCGGTCGAAGACCTGCATGAAAAGGTCCATGACCGACTGGTTGGCCTTTTCGATCTCGTCCAGAAGCACGACACTGTAGGGGCGCCGGCGCACCGGCTCGCTCAAGGCGCCGCCTTCACCGTACCCGACCAGCCCGGGATCGGCACCGATCAACCGGGAAGTGTTGTACTCGTTCTGATACTCGGTCATGTTGAGGGTCACCATGAAGCGTTCGTCCCCGAAGAGGGCCTCGGCCACAGCCCGCGCCAGCTCGGTCTTGCCCACGCCGCTGGGTCCAATGAAGAGGAAAACGCCGATGGGGGCCTCCTCTCGCTTGAGTCCGATCTTGGATCCGCGGATGACGTCCACGACCTGCTCGATCACATGATCCTGCCCCACGACCCTTTTACGCAGCTCATCACCCAAGCGGAGAACCGTGGTCATCTCGTCCTGGGTCATATTCCCAACCGGGATGCCGGTCCAGGACTCGATGATCTCGGCGACCGTCAAGCCGGTCACCTCGGCGAAGACCTGGGGATTTTCACCCTGGAGGGCACCGATCTTTTTGGTGACCGCTGTGATATCCTTGTCGATCTTCGGGTCCGGTTCGCCCTCCGGATCCTGGGCGAACTTGGCCTTGCGCAGCTCCATGAGCTCTTTGACCAGTTCGCACTCCTTGGTCCAGCGCTTCTCTCTCGCCTGGATGTCCTTTTCCAGTTTTTCCTTTTCCTTAGCCAGGGCCTCCAGTTCCTCGGAGTGATCCTCGATCTTCAAGTCATGGTCTTTCTGCAGGGTTTCCATCTCCAGGTTCACGGACCCGAGCTTGCTGATGGTACGTTCCAGGGAAGGGGGTTTGCTGGTCAGGGACATCTTGACCCGGGTGGCGGAGGTATCCAGCAGGTCCACAGCCTTGTCCGGGAGCTGGCGTCCGGCAATGTATTTACGGGACAGTTTCACGGCCGCTTCGATGGCTCCATCCGAGA
>JAUXEH010000399.1 GCA_030620655.1 Candidatus Aminicenantota bacterium
CAGGCCAGGAGTACGAAAACGAACGCCTGGATTAACGAGGTGAAGATCGCGATAGCCATGAACGGGAGCGGAAGGAAGAAGGGGATGATGGAAACCATGACTATTATCAGCAGTTCTTCGGCGAATATGTTGCCGAAGAGGCGGATGGACAGCGATACGACCCGGGAGAAATGGCTTATGATCTCGATGGGCAGCATGAGCGGTGCCAGCGCCGGGATGGGGCCGAAAAAATGTTTTAGATACTTGACCGGACCCTGGGCCCTGATCCCCTGCCAGTGGTAATAGAAAAAGACCGCCAGGGCACAGGCCGCGGTCACGGTGAGCTTGCTGGTGGGGGACATGAATCCGGGGACCAGCCCGATCAGGTTGCAGGCAAATATGAACAATCCCATGGTGGCGATCAGGGGCAGGAACTGCCTGCCCTTTTCGCCGATGATCTCGACCAGCTGGCCTTCGAACGCCTGGATGATCAGCTCGAGGAGGCTCTGTCGTTTGGACGGCACCGTCTGGGCCCTGCGTGCGGCCAGACCCATCAGGACCATGAGCAGCAGGGCCACGATGAAGCACATGACGACATAGTCCGGGAAGAGATGGTCGGGATTTTTCACATGGATCCCCAGCAGGCCCAGCAGGCCCGCAAGCGGCTTCCCGAAGATCCTGTTGAAGGCCTCTACGATGGCCAGGCTGTGTTCTAATGCTTCCATTGCTTCAGTCTAGAAAGTGCGGCTACGGCCTCGACCAGAAACACCGGGATGACCGTGGAGAATCCGGCTATGAAGGCGTAGATCCGCCCCGAAAAAAAGAAAATTATAATAAAAAAGAGGCCGATAATCAATAAGAGCCGCAGCCCGTAAAGAAACAGGGCCGTCCGGACGGGGTGCTTTTTCCCAGACTGCAGGAAACTGGTCACGGACCGGCGGAGCGAGAGGAAGCCCAGGGAAGACACCCCCCCGCCCAGGAACACGAACAACCCTGTGCCGGCATCGAACACCAGCAGGGCGCCCAGCGCCAGGATCGAGGCCAGCGCCAGGATCTCCCAGGGTATCCGTCTCAGGATTCTCTCGTCTGCGATTTCTGTCATGCTGTGGCTGCCATTCAGCTCCCTCCCGGCCCGAACGAGGAGGAATGTAGTGTATCAGCCTTGCTGTCTTCTTGTCCATTCTTTTTGGGCGGGACGGCAGGGCAGGACATTCAAGGGGGGGGAGAGAGTTTTCGGATGCCGCGGAAGAGGCTGATGAACCCGGATGCGATGCCCAGGAGAAAAAATATGAGCAGCATCCAGGGTTGTGTGTGCAGGAGTTTATCCAGCTGGTACCCGAAGAACAGCCCGACCGCGATGGAGGAGGGCAGCATGAGGGCCAGCGAGCTCAGCTCTGCGGCCTTGCGCCATTTGGGCTGAGGGGGAGGCTCTTCCGGCATGCTGACTTCATTTTAGCATAAAGTCCCTACCGGATTAAATTGATTATGCTAGGGCCTTGTGCTAAAGTTTTTCTGATGTTGAAGGTGCGTTGGCTGCTCTTTGCCCTGGCTGGGAGCGTGCTGCTTTCCACCGGATGGCTGCGCGGGCAGGACCCCTCGTCCTCTACCGAGATCAAGATCGTGGCCGAGAACGAGGAGCGGGTCGAGAATATCTTCCGGGCCTGGGGGAATGTCCGCGTCGAGTACAAGGACCTGACGCTCTTTGCCGACTGGGTCGAGATCGACACCGAGACCAAAGACGTCCTGGCCCGCGGCGATCCCGTCACCCTCCATCTTCCGGGGGAAACGATCTCCATGGAGGAACTCCAGGGCAACCTGGATTCCACCGAGGGGATTCTGGAAAAGGTGCACGGCCAGATGCAACCCAGCGTCACCTGGGCGGCGGATCGGGCCGAGCGTGTCAACCGGGACCTCTATCACATGGAGAGAGCCTGGTTCACATCCTGCAGCCAGGCCACTCCGCGCTGGCGCTTCACCAGCAGCCGGGCGAACCTAAAGAAAGGGGATTACCTGGAAATGTGGAATTCCGTAATCTACCTCAAGAAGGTCCCGGTCTTCTATCTCCCTTATTTCCGCTATCCCCTGGACGAGGAACGCTCCACAGGTTTCCTGATGCCCGCTGCCGGCTACAACGGGCAGAAGGGATTCATTTTTTCGCAGAGCTTCTACTGGGCCATGCGCCGCAACATGGACGCCACCTTCAACCTGGATTACTTCTCGGAGCGCGGCCTGGGAGCTGCGGCCGAATACCGCTACATCTTACCGCGCGGCATCGGCGGCCAGATCCAGCTCTACTATTTCCGGTTCAAGGACGAGTCGTTGTACAACACCAAGAACTCCTACATCGTCCGCTTCAACCACAGCCAGCCCCTGCCTTTCGATTTCCGGCTGGTGGCGGATGTAGACTGGCAGAGCTCCTTCGATTTCCTACGGGAGTTCGACAACAATTTCAAGCGCGCCACGGTCTCCAACCGGAGCTCTCAGGTCTACCTCTCGCGCTCCTGGTCCTACTTCAACTGGAACGTCCGTGTCTCCCGGTTCGAGACCTATTATCGGGACCGGGACCGCTCCATCATCCGGCTGAACCTGCCGGAAGCGGGCTTCACCGCCTCCCGGATCAAGCTGATCTCACCCCTGTATTTTTCCTTCAACACCGCCTTCAACAGCTGGGAATACGGGTGGGATG
>JAUXEH010000466.1 GCA_030620655.1 Candidatus Aminicenantota bacterium
AAAAGGAGCTTTTAGAGGTGGAGGAGTGGCTGAAAAAGCGCAAGAGGCCTGGAAAATGACATCCAAGACATCCGATCTCGATGGAAAGACAGAGCTCTCGATAATGGCCGATTCAGGTCTGGAAAAAGAGAGGGAGCTTACCCGTGGTACCTGCATCGATCGATATGTGATCCTCGACAAGATTGGCGAAGGGGGTATTTTCGATCCCGATAACCCGCACGATTATTCGAACTGTATTATGCCGGCGGGGAGCGGTCACGTACGGGGACTCATGCCGGCTACCCTGTACTGCGCTTCGTGCCTTGAACACATTAGTCCGGACAACGTTCGTTCAGCCTTCCCCTGACAGCGAACGTCTCGGCGGAACCTACTTCTTTTCCAAAATCACCGCAGCTTCCGGCAACTCGAGGGTGAACCGGGAACCCCGGCCTTCCTCGCTCTCCACTTTTAGATCACCCCGGTGCTCTCGGGCTATTCCGTAACAGATGAAGAGCCCCAGGCCGGTCCCCTGCCCGACTTCCTTGGTGGTGAAGAACGGCTCGAAGATCTGCGCTTGGATGCCCTTGGGAATCCCCGTGCCGATGTCTTCCACCTCCAGGAAAACCTTCCCTCCACTCGGGTGTGTCCGTAAGAACACCGCCTGTCCCGGCGCGGAGGCCTGGTAGGCGTTCTGCAGCAGGTTGATCACCAACTGCTGGAGCAGGTTGGCCTGGCCGAGCACCGGGGGCAAGTCCGGCGCCAGTTCTTCGCGCACGCCGACCTCCTTGGACTTTGGATACAGCCGGGCCAGGGTCAGTGCGTCGGTGGCCACCTGGTTCATGGAAATCTCCCGGTGCTCCTCCGCGGGCTTGCGGGCGAACGACATCAGGTTGTACACGGTGTCCCGGCAGCGCAGGGCGCAGGTATGGATGGTGTTCAGCGCTTCTTGGGTCTGGGGATCGTCGGTGGGGCCGTCGCGCAGCATCAGCTTGGTGAAGGCCAGGATCCCGCCCAGGGGATTGTTGATCTCGTGGGCTACCCCGCCGGCCATGCGCCCCAGGGCGGCCATTTTCTCCGCTTGTACCAGGGCGTGGGTGCGTGCAGCCACCTTCTTTTCCAGGTCGCGGTTGATCTCGACCAGCTCCCGGTTGCGCTCGGCCAACTCCGCCTCGAAGCGCCGGTTGCTCTCGATCAGCCGGTAGTGGTTAAGGCTCTCGTTGACGGTGGCGATGAGCTGGGCTTCGTTCCAGGGCTTGTCGGTCATCTTCATCGTCATTGTCGATGATCGGGCAGCGGGACATGTTATACCTCATACCTCCGGTCCTGCTCAGGTGTTCTCGAACGGGTCGTTGAGGATGATGGTGCCGGTATTGTTGCGATTCACCTCGAAAATGCCGGGGTGATCCTCTTCCATCTGCTCCATCAGGTTCTGTTGCTTCTGCACCGTGTCCAGCAGGACCCGGTTCTCGCGCCTCAGTTCGATGTAGTCGAAGATGTGCTTCAAGATCGTCTTCAGTTCGAGGTCGTTCCAGGGCTTGGTCAAGAATCGGCTGACCTCTCCCTCGTTGATGGCCTGGATGGCCATCTGCAGGTCGGCGTGCCCGGTGAGCAGTATGCGAAC
>JAUXEH010000065.1 GCA_030620655.1 Candidatus Aminicenantota bacterium
TCCAGAAACCGGGCCGAGGCTTCCAGCACGGGGATGCAGCGGCCCGTGCTGTGAGGGCGGCCGTTATTGAGCTGGCTCATACCCTGCGCACACACGGTCCGGATCCCGGCCAGGCGTACCCCTACCGCCCTCAGCTTATCCCCGGGATCGAGGTCATCCCGGGCCAGGATATGCGTCAGCGCCTGCGACACCCGCCCCGCATAAGACATCGGCGAGGTCTCGAACACCCGCTCGTTTTCCCAGGTGTCGAGCTCACCCAGGATCTGGCGTCTCAATAGATCGCAATCCGCTCCCTCGTCGGAGGCAAGCTCGTTGGGCAGGGCATCCAAACGCTCGAGCATCTGTCGATTGAAACCCGCCCAGGCTTTTATCCGCTCTATCGAGACCGATTCGAATCGAAACGCAGATTCCAAATGTCCGGCAGCAAAGGCTCGGGTGGGATAAAACTCTATCCACCCCTCGATGTACTCCTGCACGATCTGTTCTATGCTTGCTCTGGGACCACCGCACGCACACACAAACAAACAAACCAGGATCACCATGGCTGGCTTTGACATGTCGCTCCTCTCTCCCTGCATATTGAAGCAGAATCCGATTATAAAGAAAAAAGTGCTGGCTTAGGAAGCTCTTTTTGGGGCAAAAAAGGAAAAGGGATCCATATTGGACTAAGGTCCAATAGACATCCAAGGTCCTTTCAAATATTATTTACAGGCTGTTCCATGGGAAATCAGCTCGCCCGAAGGGAAAAAAATGTCGATTATAAATAGATATGACATTGAAACCGAATTAGTCAGAATGCTAGCTCCTAGAGTTAACATTCT
This sequence comes from Candidatus Aminicenantota bacterium, assembly GCA_030620655.1. Classification (GTDB taxonomy): domain Bacteria; phylum Acidobacteriota; class Aminicenantia; order Aminicenantales; family Aminicenantaceae; genus JAUXEH01. Next base: position 822 of record JAUXEH010000065.1, read on the forward strand.
GATATTGTTCAGGTTATCGTGAATATCGACATTTTTTATGAATTATTCAGGATAAGGAGGTTTTAATGAAAAAGACTCTACTGGTCATAGGTTTTGGAGCTCTGCTGGTGTTTTCCGCCTGCTCCTCGACGAGTGTTCGTTTCGACTATGAGCGAGGCGTGGATTTCTCGAAATTCAAGACCTTTGATTTCTATGAAGTGCCCGCCGATGTCGAGGTGGATCGACTGGTCCTCAAGCGCATCGACCGTGCGATCACCAATCAGCTGACGTCCAAAGGCTTGACCCAAGCCTCGAACAATCCCGACCTCCTGATCGCAGTCCACACTGCAGTCCAGGACAAGGTCGACGTGACGAACTGGGGCTATGGCTATGCGAATTATTACTCGTACGGCTACTGGGGTCCCCGCTACGGGGGAGGAGGGACCACGGTCACTCAGTATGAGGAAGGTACGCTCATCATCGACATAGTTGACAATGCCGAGGATGAACTGATCTGGAGAGGAGAATCCTCCCGGGCCCTTCCTTCGAATCCCACCGCTGAGACGATTGACAAGATGATCGATGATATCGTAGCCAGAACACTGGAGAATTATCCGCCGCCGAAAAAGTAAATCCCCTAAGAACAGCAATGCCCCGGGACCTTGCTCGAGCCCCGGGGCATTCATATGGGCAAACCCTCCAACTCGCCTGGTTTCCCTACCCAAAGGAGGCCATCGTATATCCTGGTGTAACCGCTTGTCTATTGTACTTTGGTACAATATAGAAGACGGGGTCGTCCTTGTTGGCTGCTGGGGGGTGTGCTATAATCATCGCCGCCAAAACATGCCGGAGTGGCGAAATAGGCAGACGCGCTGGACTCAAAATCCAGTTCTCCTTACGGAGAGTGTGGGTTCGATTCCCTCCTCCGGCACCAGGTTTCCCCAAAAAGGCACTCTCGGAAACGTGGGATACTCCTCGAAAGTTTAAGAAAACCTGGCCGTTGAATCGACTAAATGATTAGAAAATAAGGGTGTTGTACGGACAGTGAAAAATGAGCTTTAAGAAAACCATGGCGTTTCTTTCCTTACCGCTCATCTGTGCGGTGTTCCTGTGTTCCCAGGACCTGGTTGAGCTGGCGAGAAAGGAAAAGGCCAGGCGTGCCAGGCTTCAAACGAAGAAAACCGTCGTCGTGACCAATCGTGACCTGAAGAGGATGCGGCCTCAATCCGGCGTGGAATCCCGCACCACCCAACCACTCGAGTCTGAGATCCCTGTAACGACCATTCGATCCGGGCAGGCCAGTCCCGGAGAAGAGGTCGAACAACAAGATCCTGCGGTCAGGGTGACGGTAGAACAGAGCACGGAACGAATCGAGGCACCGCCGCAGATCAGCCTGGAAGAGAAGTGGCGGCGCGCCAACAACCGGGTAGGGCATTTGAACCTCAAGCTTACCCAGCTCGGCCAGCAGTACTACAGTGCGGAAACATCGGAGCGGAGAGCGCAGATCCAAAGCCAGATAGAGAGCACATCTCGTGAGCTCGAGCAAGCCAAACTGGAAGCGGAAAAGCTAAGAACCGAGCTGGATAAACCAAAGAAGAAATAGGGTCAGCCCAGATCCTTATGTGAATACAGGATCCGGCTGCATTCCTCACAGTTGTAATTGAAGACCAGGTTCACACCTAACTGCCCCCGGGTTATCCCTCTCTGCAGCTCGACGTTGCCGCACACCGGGCATTCCTTGATTTCGATCATCAGGGGGAACTTACAGAGGGAACAGATGCTGTTGAGTTTCTTCAGTTCAGCCGTGCTGGGCCCTGGGAAGGCACTCTCCTCGTTTATGCGCCGGTGCAGATCAACCAGGTCCTGGTGATGACAGATCTCCTTGTCCCAGAGGGTGCAGATCTCATAAATGGCCTTCAATCCGAGCCTCCTCTGAGATTTGCCTTTCCAAAACACGTGGGGAAACCCGCTGCTGCATCAATTAACTAATCTCAAGTTGAGTAAATATAATACTCAACTACGCTAAATGTCAAGTCTCTTTTTTTATGATATAATCAGGGCTAAGTTTGATAGGAGGAGGAACAATGGGTAAAAAGTTCCAGGTCGTGCTTCCCGTGTGGATGGAGGACTACCTCCAGAGCATCTGCAGCGAATATGACCTCACCATCTCAGAGTTGCTCAGGTTAGAGATCTCCCTCGCATTCATCTGCTTTGTCAGTCATTTTTTTCCGGAATACAAAGGACCTACCATGCAGGACCTGGGCATACCGCTGGCTAAAGATGCTCCTCCCCGAGATAAGGTCGACAGGGAAGTCATGCACCGTGTCCTCTCGAAGATCTATTTCGAGGCCAGGAAGGCCGCCGACTATCACATGAAGGTCAGAGACAAAAAGAAATAGGTCCAATCCGGCGGAACACCCCTTCATCTGTCGGGCTCGGCGATGAAAGGCCTCGGTGTATATGGATAACGACACGGTTGAACAATGGATCCGGGATTTTGTATCCGCTTATCCAGACCGCAGAGAGAGCCTGGAAACCCGCTGGCAGACACCCCTGGTGGGTGTGGCTTCGGCCCAAGATTCGCTTTTCGATACTTTTAAAACCGTCGTGCATGGGGGGCATTTACTCCCCCGGGAACTGCTGCCCGATGCCAGCTCCGTGATCGTTTTTTATATACCATTTTTAGGGAGTCTTCACCGCGAAAATTTCAGGGAAGAGCGTTACTGTGCGAGGAGCTGGGCTACGGCATACATCGAGACCAACCAGTTGATCGCCGATACGTCGGTAGCTTTAAAGGAGAGGTTGGAGGCCATGGGGAAAAGGGTGGCTCTTATCCCACCCACCCACAACTTCGACAGGTCGACCCTCATGAGCGACTGGTCCCACAGGCACGCGGCCTATGCTGCCGGCCTTGGGAGTTTCGGTTTTCATAATCTCCTGATCACCTCCCTGGGGTGCACCGGAAGGCTGGGGAGTTTGGTGACCGATCTCGAATTGGAGCCTTCATCACTTCCGGAAAGGGAGTCCTGTCTGCACAGGGCCGGGAAGAAATGCCTTAAATGTGTGGAGAGATGTGAATTCGGGGCCCTGCATCCAGATGGTTTCGACCGGTTTGCCTGTTATGCGCAGTGCCAAGCCAATGACCGCCGGCACAGCGACCTCGGCCTAGCCGAGATCTGCGGTAAGTGCACGGCCATGGTCCCGTGCAGCGTCATCAATCCCAATCGATGGCCATCATAATCACCTTCCCGGACGTGGGATTCGTTCTTTATCTCAAGCGGGCCCGGAATGATCCCCGGGCGGTAAAAAAAAATACTGGACAAATCGGAGCGGGCTCTTTTAAGATAGAGTTCGCTTTTTCGTTTAGGGCGGGGTTAGCTATCCTGGATTATTCACGAGCCGAGGTTGATGCAGCGACGAGGAAGTGGCCCATGAAGCTGTAGATGTCTACCGCGAATGGGCTGCAACGAAGTCGATGTGGTAAGATCGACTCGCCCGGAGGGTAGAAGATGCCGACATTAAGGATATATGGCTTATGGATTTCACATGTCGGCAGCTTTTATGAATAATTCAGCTATCCTGGATTATTCACGAGTGGAGGTGAAAGATGTGGGGGAACTGGCGTTTCAATAAGGACGCGAATGTACTAGTAATCCGGAAGAGCCTTTGCCCGGGGGAAGAGGCCAAGGACCTCTACAAGATCGATCTGGAACGCTGCAACACCTCTGCGGCCATCCTGGACTTCATTGTTCAGATGAGCCAGAAGCTGTGGATCACTCGAGATGACCTCGGTTTCCTGATCGAGGCATTCGACGACCTGTTCACCCTGCAGGTCAATTTCTGCGGCTCCGAATACGAACACTCAGACGGGAATACCGATTACGCCAGGCGGATCCTGGAGAACCGGATTTAAAAACCACCCTGGACATCGACACCAGTACCGGCACGGCTTTTCTAGTCACATTTTACGCCGAATCTCCAAAATATTTCCTTGCATACCGCTCCAAGAAATTATAATAATATTGTCAGCTTGAATTATTAAAGTGCCGACTAATGAAGCAGAAAGGGTTCGTGAATTGAAGAGTCTGCAGCTTTTATGAAATATCCAGGAAGGGGAGGAGAGAGACATTGGCAAAAAGAATCGGAATCCTGGGCGGGATCAGCCATGCATCCACTATCCGGTACTATGAATACATCCTGAAAAAATACTACGCTCGCAGGCTGGATTATCACTATCCTGAGGTCGTGATCTTCAGCCTGGATCTGGCGAAGCTGATCGGCTATGAGGAGAGGGATGACCTCGACAGCTATGTCCGCTACATCACATCCGGGCTCCAGGCCTTGGAGAAAGCCGGTGCTGATTTCATCGTGATCGCTGCTAACTCTCCCCATGCCGTGTTCGATATCGTACAAAAAAGGGTGTCCGTTCCCATGATCTCCATCGTTGAGACCACGGCCCAGAGAGCTGAAAAGCTGGGGTTCAAAAAACTGCTTCTCACAGGGATCAAATCCACTATGCAGTCTGCGTTCTACCCGGATGTTTTTCAGAAATACTCTATCCAGGTCCTGATACCCGACGAGGCCGAACAGAATGAGATCAATGACGCCATATTCAGGGAACTTGTCCTGGGGATCTACAAGGATTCCACCCGAAACCGGGTTCTGGAGATCATCAACGGATACGAAGTCGACGGGGTCATCCTGGGCTGCACGGAACTTTCTCTGATGCTCAATCAGGAGGACACGCCCCTGCGCCTGTTGAATACCCTGGAGCTCCATGCACAGGCAGCCCTGGATTTCGCACTGACCGAGTGATACCATAATAACCTGATACGAGGGAGGGAGGATCATGAAGAGACTTGCCACAATCCTAGCTTTGGCGGTCGTTTTGGCTGTCACAAGTTACCTTTCGGCTTTCCAGTTGGACCCAGAGATCGTGAAACAGCGGGCCAAATGGGAATCCATACTCAAAAAAGGCGAGATCGTCAGGCATGAAGACATCGGGGAAGGCATCACCAAGCCCAAGAGGATGTACCTCCAGCTGGGGGACCTTGAGGCGAGCGGCTGCTGGAAAAATCCCCAAGGAGTCCAGAAGGGCTACAAGGAAGACTGGGAATATGAGATCGCCGCCTACAAGCTGGATCGATATTTCGGGATGGGGATGGTGCCGCCGACGGTGGAGCGCCGCTTCCGAAGCCGCAGGGGGTCTCTCCAGCTGTGGGTTGACCTGGCTTGCAGCGAACTGGAGAGAGTCCAGGAAAACATTGCCATACCTGAGGAGAAAAAAGAGCACTGCGATAAAATGCTCTACCTGGCGCGTGCCTTCGACAGCTTGATCGGCAATATCGACCGTACGCAGCAGAACATCCGCTGGACCGAGGACTGGCGCCTGATCCTGATCGATCATTCCCGCGCTTTCCGGATCAAGCGGATTTACACAGATCAGCTGATCTATGGCAAGAACGGCCTGCGCAAGACCATGGGATTCGACAAGCTTCCGCGTGGTTTCGTTCAAAAAGTCAGGGCCCTCACCAAGGACAATGTCCGCAGCATCGTGGGAGAATACCTGACCTACGGCGAGATCGAGGCCATGATGATGCGCAGGAAGCTGCTGCTCAAGGACATCGAGGAGCTGATCGAAGAAAGGGGCGAAGCCGCGGTCCTCTACTGAGGGCCTGACAGTTGACCTCTCTCATACACCTTCAGGTGTGGTGAAATCGTAACACTCGAAGGGAATTCCCAGCTCTTCAGCCAGGGCCTTGAGTTCGGAGAGATGATCCCCTAGGACCGTGATGGGGTGATTGGAATTGATCTTCCATTCGATGCGGCCGCACAGCCTCAAGTACCACTGCGGCCAGTCCGGGCTGCAGGTCTGAGACCGCTCCCGCCACTGCTCCTCTGAGGGAACGTCGGTGACACCCCGGCCGGCACACAGGTAGAGCTGGTGGTTTCTGTAGGAGAAGCGCGCCCAGGTCACCACTCCCGGGACCCGGACCACGACCGAGCAGGTCCCCCCGCCCTGCCTGAAGTACATGAAGGTCTGTCTCTCCGACCAGGCTCCGGCCAGAGAGTCATGCCGTCCATGGGCGAAATAGGGGGCCAGGGCTCCGGAATTGACGAACCAGTAGAGGTTCCGGCTGCTGTCCCAGTAGCGCAGGTCGTTGAATCCTACGGGTTCGCCGCCGCTCAGGAGCTTAAGGACCTGCATGGTGATGGCGGCCCCGTCGTCCGCTTCGGTGGCGGTGACCACGGTTTCCCCATCGCCTTCAGGCCGCAGCCTGTTGTTGAGGAGCCCGAGGGCCAGGTCAGTGGCCGGGTAGTAATCGATCCAGTCGAGCTGGTCCTGGACTCCCAGGAAGTCCAGCCCGTAGCGCTTCTTGAGCTCGAGCAGGGCGAAATAGACCTTCATCTGGAAGAGGACCATGTCCCGGGTGAGGAACTCGGCCGGGTCATCGCCCAGCCGCAGGTCCATCCCTTTCTCAACGAGGAACTCCAGGGCGGATTCCGCCCGGGCATCGGGGATGTCTTCGGCCATCTTGAGCAGGCGAAGGCCGTCGAATCCTTCCCGGACACACCCGAAATAGCGCAGGAAATCGGCCTCCGAGATCTTGTTCCACATCTGCATGGAGCGCGGCCCGACCACACCGTAGATCCGGCCGGCCAGGGAGGCGAGGACCTGACGGGCCCTCTGCCGATGGGCTTCTGTCACTGGAATCTCGATGACTTCGGGGTCATCCGGGGCGTAGGTCCCCGTATCCAGGAAATCTCTCAAGGCATCCCCGTACTCTTCGTGTCTGTCGAAGCGCTCCACGAAAAGCCGGCTGGTTTTTATCCCCACATGTTCTGTGCCGGCGGCCGCGGCCAGCAGGCCCACGGCTCCAGGGTAATCCGAGATGGCGCTGCCCAGAAAAAGCTTGGGCATCTCCGGCGGAAGCTGCGCCATGGGGCTCACGGAAAAGTCCGGATAAGCCCATCCCCCCATGAAGTTGATGAAGCGTTCTCCTGCGGCTTTCCGCATGATGCCCAGGCCGTTGGCCACGCTGCTGACGGGCCCTTCGGGATTCAGGACATGGGGCGTCCATCCGTGCTGTTCCACGACCCTGATGAGTTCGCTGAGCTGCCTCTGTGTGACGGGCCAGACCTCGTTATTGGGGCCTTCCCGTTCATCCAGGGGGAGAAAGATGTCGACGACCTGGTTCATTTTCATTGGATCCATTCGCCTCCTTCGGAGATGTTGGCCTGCGTGAAGACCCGTGAAGGCAGGGTGATTTCCTTGTCCACGGGTTTCCCGTTCAGGATATCCAGTGCGGCACGGATGGCCTCCCGGCCTCCCGTCGGATACTCGAAGCTGGCCTCCAGGATGCCCTGCCGGACATAGATCCGGCCCTCCTGAGAAAGGGCGTCTATCCCGACGAATACGATCCCCTTTTCCCGGCCTGTGGCCAGGGCGGCCAGGTAGGCACCGTGCGCACCCGGATCGTTATGGGCGTAGACCAGGTCGATGGAGTCGAATCGGGCCAAAGCCGACTCCATTTCCTTGCGGGCTTCCGGCTCCAGCCATTTCATGTCGGCCTCGAAGATGATCTCCAGACCACTCCCCCTGATCCCTTCCCGGAATCCCGAATGGCGATCCTGTCCGGGAGTGGAGGTCATCAGCCCTTTGAGCTCGACCAGATTTCCCTGTCCTCCCAGCCGCTTCACGATCCACTCCCCGGCCGCCTTGCCGATCCTCTTATTGTCCGCGCCTATGAAGCAGGTGTATCTGTCGCCCAGGACTCTCCGGTCCAGCACGATCACGGGAATGCCTTTGTCGAATGCTTCAGCCACAGGAGGCGTGAGCGGAGCCGCCTCCTTGGGAGAAACGATGATGAGGTCCACACCTGCGCTGGTGAACTCCTCGATCTGCGCCCTTTGTTTGAGGGAGTCGTTCTGGGAGTCCTTGAAGATAACCCGCAATTCGGGGTGTTCTTCTGCGGCCATCCGGATATCCTGATTCATCTGGACCCGCCACGGCTCCCCCAGGTTGCACTGGCTCATGCCGATGGTCCAGCGGGTCGTTGTCTCGGCCTGAGGACCCGGAGCCCTGGCTTGGTCCTGTTTGCTGCATCCGGGAAGAGAGCAAAGCATGACGAGCCCGAAGGTGATAGGGTAGAGAAGCGTCTTTTTCATTTGGCCATCCGGTCACTTGCGAAATTTCTGGAACAGAACCGCACCGACGATTATAACACCGGTCAGCATCAACCGGCTAGCCTCACCCACCGCATTTATGCTCAGGATCTTCTCCAGGTAGCCGATGATCATGGCACCCATGAAGGTCAGCCCGATCCCTCCCCGGCCTCCCATCAGGTTGGTGCCGCCGATGACCACGATGGCGATGGCTGTCAGCTCATAACTAATCCCGGCTTCCGGGTCTCCCTGCATCTCCTGTGCGGCCTGACAGATGCCGGCCACGGCGCAGAAGAATCCGCTGAGCCCATAGGCCAACAGCTTGGTGGCGGTCACAGGTATGCCGGAGAGACGTGAGGCCTCTTCGTTGCCGCCAATGGCATAGATGTGGCGTCCCCAGCGCAGCTTTGTCAAAATGATCCAGCACAGACCAGTGCATCCGAGCAGCACCAGCGTTACCACCGCCAGGTTCTGGTTGAGGATCTTGGAGTTGATCACGTTGAAGATATGGGGCACCTCCACATACCGATAGGTACCGTCACTCTGCAGCACGGCGGTGGAGATCTTCTGCCCGCCCGAGATCCACTTGGCCAGGCCGCGGGCGAAGACCATCATGGCCAGAGTGGCGACAAACGGCTGTATCTTGAAGCGGGCGATCAATCCCCCCGATGCCGTACCCAGCAAGGCTCCCACAGCCAGGCAGGCCAGGAAAGCCGGCACTGGAGGCCAGCCCATCCGGATGCTGAACAGGGAGAACAGCACGGCCGACAGGCCCAGCAGGCTGCCCACGGAAAGGTCGATCCCCGCCGTGATGATGACCAGGGTCATGCCGCAGGCCAGGATGCCGAAGACCGAGATGTGGCGGAGCATGTCCCGGTGTGTGTCCCACTTGAAAAAGGCCCCCTCCGCGTTGAAGATCAGGCCCAGCATCAGCACAAAGATGAGGGCCACCGCGGCCCGGAACCAGTGGGAACGGATCCATCTTTGAATGGTTGTCATCTAGTTTTCCTGTTCGCCCATGGCGGCGTGGATGATCCCGGCCTGCGTGGCCTCCTCCCGGTCGAACACCGCCGTGCACCGGCCGCGGTGCATGACCAGGATCCGGTCCGACATGGCGAGCAGTTCAGGGAGTTCGGACGTGACCAGCAGGATGGCGATTCCCAGGTCGGTCCATTCGTTCATCAGGGTGTAGATGTCATGCTTCGCCCCCACGTCCACACCCATGGTAGGCTCGTCCAGCAGGAGGATTCGGGGCTTTGTGCTCATACACTTGGCCAGCACGACCTTCTGCTGATTACCGCCGGAGAGGGTCATGGTCTCCTGCTCCGGGCTGTGAAACCGGATCCCCAGGGCCTTGATCAGAGCCCTGGCATTGTCGTATTCCTCGGCCTTCCGGAGCCAGCACCGCCGGGAGAACGAATCCAGCGAGGCCAGGGATATATTCTGGATGACGTTCATGGCCGGGACCAGCCCCGTGCCCTGGCGGTCATTGGTCAGCAGGATCATTCCCTCTCTTATGGATGCCGAAGGAGATCTGATCTCGAGGGAGCGTCCATCCAGCTCGACGGCCCCCTGCGGGAGCCTCCCGTAGGTGCCGAAGAGGCCGTTGAGCAGTTCGCTTTTCCCGGATCCCTGAAGCCCGGCGATCCCCAGGATCTCACCCTTGTGGATGGTGAAGGACACGTCCCGAACGGCCCACTGGTCTGGCTTCATGGGGTTCTTAAGGGAAACTTTGTGGACGCGGAAGTGAGCCGGGGCCGGTGAGTGATGCCGGTCCGGGAACTGCCGAGTGATCTCCCGCCCCACCATCCAGTGGATGAGCGCCTCCGGCGTGAGGTCGTCGGCGCGGGCGGTCCCGCCCGACCGGCCGTCCCTCAGGACGGATATGCGGTCCCCGATGCGGAAGATCTCCTCCATCCGGTGCGATATGTAGATGATGGAGCATCCCTGATGTTTGAGGCGTTCGATGAGCTCGAACAGCCGATCGACCTCCTGATCGTTAAGCGCGCTGGTCGGCTCGTCCATGACGAGGATGCGCGCCTCGAAGACCAGAGCCTTGGCGATCTCGATCATCTGTCGGATGGGAAGGGGAAATTCCCCGATGGGGCGGGCGATGTCGACCTCCAGCCGGAGCTGTTTCAGCAGCTCCCTGGCTCGCCGCTGCTGCGATCGGTGATCCATCCAGAAACCGCTGCGCACGTTTTCCCGGCCCAGGAAGATATTGTCTTCGATGCTCATCGCGTTTACCAGGGATAGGTCCTGGTGGATGGCGGATATCCCGTGGCGGGCTGCGTGTATGGGGGAGTGGAAGCGGACGGGCCGGCCTTCCAATCTGATCACGCCCCGATAGTCGGTGTGCACCCCGGCCAGGATCTTGATGAGCGTGCTCTTGCCCGCACCGTTTTCTCCCGCCAGAATGTGCACCTCTCCCGGTTCGAGATCAAAGGAAACGTCGGTGAGGACTTCCACCCCTGAAAAGGACTTGTGGATGCGGTGCATCTCCAGCAGCATGAGGACGGATTGAGATATAACAGAGAGTGTACCTCGTGTCAAGGCGGAGCACCCCCAGGTCATCATCAGAGATGTTAAGCCTGGAGATGTTTGACATTGCGCAAAAAATTTATGTAACATGTCGATATATTTGTTGTGTGGGAAGTTTGGGTTCATTAAGAGACTGACATCGAGATTCAGGGATGTTCTTTGAGCGCAAGTCGCATGGGCGGTAGCCTGCCCATTAGCCTCCCTCTGTCCGGAAGCGGATTCGTAACTAACCAGGCTAA
>JAUXEH010000367.1 GCA_030620655.1 Candidatus Aminicenantota bacterium
CACTGTTCGAAACCCTACGAGTGCCCCTTCTCTGCCCGGTGCTGGCCGGAACCGATCGCCCATAATGTCGGCGAACTCTACCGGGGACAGAAGAAGCAGCGCGACCAGCTTGCGGCGGCCGGTGTGGCCACCATCGACCTCATCCCCCCGCGATTCCCTCTCAATGTGATTCAGCAGCGCCAGGTGCGGGCGGTCTGTGACGATGCCCCGGTGGTGACCGACGCCCTCCCCGGCCAGATCGCCCTCCCCGCCTATCCGATCCACTACCTCGACTTCGAGACCTTCTCTCCGGCGATCCCCCGCTATCCCGGCACCGGGCCTTTCCACCAGACGGCGGTGCAGTTCTCCTGCCACACCCGGTACGAGGATGAGCGCCTTGAGCACAGCGAATTTCTCAGTGAGGCTGACGACCCGCGAGCGGAGATCGCCGGGCACCTCCTCGACGCCCTCGGGACGGAGGGAACAATCGTCGTCTACAGCGGCTTCGAAGCGACGTGCATCCGCGATCTCGCTTCCGCGGTCCCGGAGCGGCGCGACGAGCTTACGCAGCTACTCCCCCGGTTGTGGGACCTCTGCTCGGTGATCCGCAAGGGTATCTATCACCCCGACTTTCACGGATCCTTCAGCATCAAGTCGACCTACCCCGCCCTCTGCCCGGGATCCGGCTACGCCGATCTGGAGGTCGCCGGGGGGTACGAGGCGATGGCGCAATACGATGCGCTCCTGCAGGAGAAGACCCCGAGCTGGAGGAAGAAGAAGATCCGCGCCGAGCTTCTCGCCTACTGCGAGCGCGACACGCGGGCCATGGTGGAGATCCACAAGGTCCTCGAGGACTTGGCCGCAAAGAGTGCCGGGCATTAAATTTCATCGTTCCAGGCCGGCGATCAAGCAATAATGAATTCCTGGTAGCTTTTCTTGGTATCTGGATGCCCGCCCCGGAAACACTTTCTTCCTGCAAGAGAAACTGGTGCCGGGCACTAAATTTCGGCTAAATAGAGGAGCATGGCATAATCCTTGTCATGGGGGATATCTCGGGAGAAGATTTCTCCCACGACGAGAAGGCCTGGAAGGATTGGTGGTCGGACCAGGAGTGATTTTGATTGAAATTGACAGAGGTGAGCATAATGGGAAATCCATTTAAGGATCAATTTTTAAAAAAAGGGCTGGTGACCAAGAAACAGGCCAATAAGGCGAAACATGAGCAGCGTCTTTCCCGTCCGAAAAAAAGCAAAGAGAAAATCCAGGAAGATGATGGGCTCCAGAAGAGAATCCAACAGACCCTTCATGAGCAGTCGGTCCGGGACAGAGAACTGAATCGTCACCAAAATGAGATAGCTAAGAAAAAGGAAATTCAAGGCCAGATAAGGCAGATAATCAAGCAAAACAGGATTGAGACTGAGGGTGACATTTCCTATCATTTTGTTGACGGCAAAAAGATAAAAAAACTCTATGTCGCCAAAGAAATTGTTGATGGTCTAAGTAAAGGCAGAATGGCCATTGTCAAGCAGGATGAGCACTATGTCGTTGTCCCGGCAAAAGCCGCTTGTCAGATTCAGGATCGCAAAACGGAGTCTCTCATCCTCCTTAATTCACAGGTAAGAGAAGAGTTGGATCCCGATGATCCCTATGCCGAGTTCCCTATACCTGATGATTATGAATGGTGATTCCTCCACTTGAATTGTCCTTCTGTTCACTTTGTGACTGAATTCTGCCCCACTCCATGGGATGGTCGCCCGCACTCCCTCTTCATAGGGCACAGCCTTCACATTACAGGTTCAATCATTTCCACTCTTTCAATCTTGCGCATTTCAAAGGAAATTGTATAGTGTGGGCTCATTATTAACTGAAACAGAAGGTGAGCATTTTGAAAAAATCAATCGGAACGCACAGCGGATCTTTCCACGCTGATGATGTATTTGCTGTAGCATCCCTGTCGTTGCTGTACCCGGATTATGAAATATACCGTTCCCGAGATCCTGAAATCTGGGAAAGGTGTGATTTTCTGGTCGACGTCGGCGGGTCGTACGATCACAACAATAGAAAATATGACCATCATTTCCGAAATGGGCCCACCTATGAAGACGGTCTGCCGATGTCATCCATTGGACTTGTCTGGAAGCATTACGGTGCTGATATATGCAAAAGTTCGGAAATAGCTGATCAGGTCTGCCGGCTGCTGATCCGCGGGCTCGATGCAAATGATAGCGGGATCACGTTATCGGTTAAGGGTGAAGGAACTCCGGATGCTCAGGAAATTTCGTTAAGCAAATCTATCGCAATAATGAATCACCTGAATCCGGCGTCCGCTGATACTGCATTTGCCGCTGAAGTCGATCGAGCCCGGCTTTTTCTTCAGGCAGTCATTGCTGATTCCGAAATATGGGTCAACAGCAAGGAAGAGGTCGAATCAGCTCTCAAAGAGGCCCTTAAAGAAGATCTTTCATATATCGAAGTGAGTGAGAACTGTATGTGGCAGGAGCACCTTTTGAAAAGCGATACCAATGACTCAATACTGTACACCCTCTACCAACGTGGTCTTAAATGGTATGTCAGGGCTGTCCCCTCCGGAGAAGCCGGCTATAAAAACCGCAGGGATTTCCCTGAAGAGTGGGGCGGCTTGAGTGGCGAAGAATTTTCACAGGCAGCGGGAATCGCAGATGGAATATTCTGCCACCAAAGTCTATTCATATGTGCGGCGAAGTCTAAAGAATCAGCCCTGTCTTTGATACACAAATCTTCAGTTAATTGAGTGCCCTGCCCCCTCTGATCGGTCCACTTCTTGGGCTAGCGTAACACCACCTCCGATGCATGTGGAGGCGTAGCGTCCGGCGGCACCCAGCCATTGTTCCCGGTGCCGGCGATCTACCTCCAAGACTACTGTGTGGCCTGACTGACCTTCATGCCGCCAGACTCTTTCCGCCAACTGTAGCAGGTAATCTCATGAAGGCTGATGGCCTTGGAACCCTTGAGAACCTTCATCCCCTCCGCAAAAGCACTTCGGCTTCACGCAGCCATGTAATCGTAAGCTTCCCTATTTGGTTGACAGTTCCAAAGTAGAGTTTTGGGGGAGGTGGGCCTCTCCCCTTTTCTAGC
>JAUXEH010000389.1 GCA_030620655.1 Candidatus Aminicenantota bacterium
CGTGTACGGCCGCATGACCGTGGAGGACCTCGAGCTTCTGGACCTCTGTTATGCCCCGCCCTTCGGATCTGCCAAGGACGCGGTAAACCTGACCGGGATGGTGGCGGCCAACACGCTCCGGGGAATCAGTCCCAGCATTACGCCGGATGCCCTGTTCGAGGAGCAGAAGGGGGAGCACCCGCCATTCCTGATCGATGTGCGGACCGCATTCGAGTTCAAGATGGAGCGCCTCGAGGGTGCGGTTAACATCCCGCTGGAGGTGCTGCGGGACCGCTTGGACGATATCCCCCGGGACCGGCCCCTGGTCACCCAATGCAACGTTGGATACCGCAGCTACATGGCCCAGCAGATCCTGCGCCAGCGCGGCTTCGAGGACGTGCGCAACCTCTTGGGCGGCTTCAGCCTGGCCGGCCGGCTGCGGGACAGCGTCGAATAGGCCCCCGATCCGGCAGCGGAGGCTCATGCCGCAGGACCGAAACGAAAGCGACAGGCTGCTTTTATTTCATCAAAAGGTAACAGAAAACTGATAGAATAGAGGGGACTCAGGCCACATCCCGTCGGCCCTGTTGTTTTCGGAGAAGGAGCGTTTCTCATGGGAAAGAATCTTTACATAGCTACCATGGAGCCGCGGAGCGGCAAGTCTGTGGTCCTGCTGGGGCTCATGGAGCTGCTGTCCCGCCGGATCCAGAAGATCGGCATCTTCCGCCCGATCGTCAGGGCTGGTGAGAAGCCTGATGACTACCTCGAGCTCGTCCGCACGCGGTACAAGCTAGATTTCGATTACGAAGAACTGTACGGAGTGACCCACCAGGAAGCCCGCGACAAGATCAGCGGAGGGGAGTATGACGCGCTGATCAAGACCATGGTCGACAAGTACAAGGCCCTGGAGCGAAAGTGTGACTTTGTAGTATTAGTGGGCACAGATTTCACGGGGGTGGCTACAGCCTTTGAGTTCGATTTCAATGCGGACATCGCCAACCAACTGGGCTGCCCGCTGCTGCTCCTCGTCAACGGGTATGAGAAGTCCCCCGCGGACATCGTGGATGCGGCACGCATGACCTGCGAGGCCTTTGTCGAGCAGGGCTGCACGGTGATGGCCACCATCGTCAACCGGGTCAAGCAGGAAGACCTGAGAGGCGTGGCCCGCCGCCTCAGCGACAATACCGAGGAGCTGGGCCCGGTCTACGTGCTCAAGGAAGAGCCGGCCCTGAATTTCCCCACGGTCGGCACGGTGGCGCGTGCTCTCAATGCGCGTTTCCTGACCATGGAAGGCCGCGGCCTGTATCGCGAGGTGCGTCTGTACAAGGTGGCGGCCATGCAGCTGCGCAATTACCTGGCGCATATGGAGGACGGCGTCCTGATCATAACGCCCGGCGACCGGGCGGATGTCATCCTGGGCAGCCTGATCACCCTGTTCTCGGAAGGTGCCGCCCGCATCGCCGGGCTGATCCTGACAGGGGGGCTGGAGCCGGAGCCACCGGTGATGAAGCTGATCGAGGGATTGGAAAAACCGTGTTTCCCCATCATGAGCGTTGAAACCGACACGTTCACCACCGCCATGAATGTGAGCGCGGTCCACTCCACGATCACGCCGGGGAACGAGCGTAAGATCGCCCTGGCGCTGGGTGTCTTCGAGTCCCGTGTTGACCTGGCCGAACTGGAGGAAAGGATCGCGGTGGCGCGGTCGGACCGGGTCACACCTCTCATGTTCGAGTATGAGCTCATCGAGCGGGCCAAGGCCCAGAGGAAACACATCATGCTCCCGGAGGGCAAGGAGGAGCGCATCCTCCGAGCCTCCGAGATCCTGCTGCGCCGGGGGGCCGTGGACATCACCCTGCTGGGCAGCATCACCGAGATCCGGCAGAAGATCGCCAACCTCGGGCTGGACCTGGGGAAGGTCAAGATCATCGATCCCCTGCAGTCCGGCCGGCAGGAGGATTTCATCGAGACCTATTACGGGCTGCGCCGGCACAAGGGGATCACCAGAGACCAGGCCCGGGATGTGATGATGGATGTCAGCTACTTCGGCACCATGATGATCCACAAAGGCTTGGCGGACGGGATGGTGTCGGGGTCTGCCCACACCACCCAGCACACCCTTCGCCCTTCCTTCGAGTTCATCCGTACCAAGCCGGGCTTTTCCATCGTGTCGAGCGTGTTTTTCATGTGCCTGGCCGACCGTGTGCTGGTCTACGGGGACTGCGCGGTGAATGCCAACCCCGACCCTGCGCAGCTGGCGGACATCGCCATCGCCTCGGCGGAAACGGCCGCCATGTTTGGAGTCGAACCCCGCATCGCCATGCTGTCCTACTCCACGGGGGAATCCGGGAAGGGGGAGGATGTGGAGAGGGTGCGCGAGGCCACCCGGATCGCCCGCAGCCGGCGGCCCGACTTCAAGATCGAAGGGCCCCTGCAGTATGACGCCGCCATCGACGCGGGAGTGGCGGCCGCCAAGATGCCGGGCAGCGAGGTGGCCGGGCATGCCACGGTGTTCATCTTCCCCGACCTCAACACCGGGAACAACACCTACAAGGCCGTGCAGCGCTCGGCCCAGGCCGTGGCCATCGGCCCTGTGCTCCAGGGCCTCAACAGACCCGTCAACGACCTCAGCCGGGGCTGCACCGTCACCGACATCGTCAACACAGTGGCCATCACCGCCATCCAGGCCCAGACCATGGGTCCGACTCCGGAGAAAGCCCCATGAACATCCTGGTCATCAACTCCGGGAGTTCATCCATCAAGTACCAGCTGTTAGACATGACGGACAGCTCGGTGCTGGCTGCGGGCCTGCTGGAGCAGATCGGAGAATCCACCAGCCGCCTGACGCACAG
>JAUXEH010000040.1 GCA_030620655.1 Candidatus Aminicenantota bacterium
CGGCCTCCTCCAGGTCGGTCGTGGCCCGTAGCTGGGGCGAAAGGGGATGATCCCCCAGGTAACGGGCGTTCCGCTGCCGGGAATTGATCTCCTCGACCACCTTGGGATCTCGGCCGCAGAGGACGACCTCATAGCCGTCCCGGGAGGCAAAGTGATGGGCCACGGCCGTGCCGTAGCTGCCCGCCCCGTAGAATGCGAATTTCGTCATGGGACCTTCCCTGGGGGACGCCCCCCAGTATCTTTTCTGATCAGCCGGCGGACCTCCAGCAGCTCGCGCAGGACACGGGGCGCGTCGGAGCCGGGCCGCAGCCGTGTGTCCAGGTCGCAGGTCCACTCCACCGGAAACTCGGCGATGCGCAGCCCCCGCTTTTGCGCGCGCAGGATGATCTCCAAGTCGAACATGAAACCGGACGTTCTGCAGGCCCGGTACAGCTCCCGGGCCGCATCTCCCCGGTAGAGCTTGAATCCGCACTGGGAATCACTGATGCCGCGGGGGAGGCCGGCCACCAGGACCGCGGCCAGGTGGAACAGCCGGGAGAGGAGGCGGCGCTTCCAGGGACGGTCCCTGTGGATGACGGTCTCCCTGTGCCTCCGTGAGGCCAGGGCCACGTCCAGCTCGCCGGCCCGGATCCTCCGGATCGGGGGCAGCGCATTGGCATAGGGCACGCAGTGCCCGCTGTCGGCGAACAGCACCACCTCCCCCGAAGAGGCCAGCACCCCGGTGCGCACGGCAAAGCCCTTGCCCCGGTTCTTTTCCAGCCGGATCACCCGCAGCTCCGTTCCCGAGGGCACTTCGGCTTCCCGGGCGGCCGCTGCCGTACCGTCGGAGCTGCCGTCGTCCACCACGATGACCTCGCCCCGCAGGCCGGAGTCCCGGAAGAAGGCGGCCGCCGATTCCACATCATGCCGGATCTTCTTTGCCTCGTCGAGCGCCGGGATCACGACCGAGATATCCGTCACGGTATCCGCCTCCGGGTCTCGAGGAAGGCCTCCCAGAGGCCCGATTCGATGCAGAGGGCCATGGGCACCTCAGGACGCAGCCCGTAGAACTCAACCTGGTAGCGGTCCCCCAGGAGAGGGGCCAGCGCGTCCATCTGATCCGGCGAGGCCACGACCAGGGGCACTCCTTCGAATCCGCCGGCCTCCGCAGCCTCCTGCCAGTAGCCGACGTTGGGGAAGCCCCGCACGTACCAGGGCAGGGGCCAGGTCGTATAGGGGTCGGCCACCACTTTGACCAGCAGGGCGCGGCCGTCCTCGTGCAGAGGAACCAGGTCTTGGACCCGTTGGACCAGCCTCAGGAAATCGGTCGATGTTTGGGCATAGACATAGGGATTGCGCGGATCGGCATGGTACTGAAGGTTCGCGCGGCGGCTCTGGAATACGAGATGGCCCAGGCTTCCCACCAGAAGGCAGATCACCACAGCCCGGAGCCAGCGCTTCCGGGCGGCCCGGAGCAGGAAGGCGGCGCCCCCGCCGGCCAGGATCACCATCCCCAGATAAAACGGCAGCAGGTTCCACGGCGTCTTGTATCGGATCAGGGAGTAGGCCAGCGTGGACAGCAGAGTGTAGAACGCCACGAACCGCAGGAACGCCCGTGTCTCCGGCCCCAAAGCCCGCTGCCGCCGTTTTCCTGCTCCCAAGGCGGCCGCGGCTCCCACCCCGGCCAGCAGCAGGACCGCTCCCTCGGTCCAGACAGGCCCATGCTCGTAGCGGGAGAAGGCCAGCATCTTCAGGTAGTAATACCAGGGATGGGCATGCCAGCCCGGGTCTCCGGCCCGCGCGAAGTAGGTGCCGAAAGCCAGGACCGAGTCCAGCGGGCCCCGGAGGTGGCGGAAAAACGAGGAGAACAGGACCACGATCACGGCCAGGGCCGATCCGGCGCAGAGGGCCAGGTGCGCCCGGGTGGGACGGAGGACCTCCCCGGCCCGGTCCCTTTCCTCATGGAAAACAAACCGGTTCAGGACCCAGGCCCCAGCCAGGGCGGCGAACGCGATCAGGCTGGTCTCCTTGGTGGCATAGGCCATGCCCGCAAAAATGCCGAAAAACACGGCCCAGATCGCTTTTGGTGTCCTTACAAAGCGCCAGCCGGCGACCAGGGTCCCGAGGATAAAGAACACCAGCAGCGTCTCCTGGATGTAGAAGCGGCTGAAGAAGACCAGGACAGGGGAGACGGCGGCGAACGACCCGGCCAGGAGCAGGGCATCCGAACCCAACTCCTTGCGCACCGGCAGGAGCAGGAGCAGGAGCGCCGCTCCGAAGGCCGCGGGGACCCATCGCAGTGTGGTCTCATCCAGCTCGGCCAGGGACGCCTCACCCCTGAGCCAGGCAAAGGGGAGGCTGAGGTAATACAGGCTGGGCCCGTGATGATCCTCACGGTCGTAGCGGTAATCCCCGTGCTCCAGCAGCCGGCCGAACTTGACCGCCTGGTTGGCTTCGTCGTGGTGCATGGGCCGGAGGTCCAGCCGCGGCACCCGCAGGATCAGGGACAGGGCGATCGTCCCCAGGAATGTGACGGCAAATGCCTTTCTGTTCATTTCACAGGCGTGCCGAAGACCTCCACTTCCACGTAGTGATTCATGTCGTTCGAAGTGTTGCCCTGGCTGTAGAGCCGGACATACCGGGCCGCGACACCTTTGGGATTGATGAGACGCCCCTCGTTGACCTCTATGTATTCCTTGTCGCGGCCTATTCCCAGGCCGGCGGAGTTGTCATGGTCGTTGTTGAACACGGTCGTAACTCCGGACACGAAATCCGGGTCATCAGACACCTGGACGATCACATCCCGGTAGACCCGGGCCTGGCTGTGGTAGTGCCAGACGAGGATGGCGTTCAGCTCGAAGGACTCTTCCAGGTCGATCTGGACCCACTGCACGCCGGGTCCGAACTCCACGTAGTAGCCGTCCTCCCCCGACTTCTCCCCGTCGGTCACGAACTCCACCTCGCCTATGATCGGCTCCATGTCGCTGCCGGTCACGGCTTTTTCCAGGGAGAGCAGCGCCGTCCCCGTGGGTACGTAGAACGGGGCGCGCTTCCTCCCGGTAACCCTCTCCAGGTTGGCGCTGCGGATGTTGCGGGGGGTGCCCACGAACATGGGCTTGGGCAGGTCGAGCTTCAGGACTTCCTTCTCCTCCTGAGCGGCCTCGGCCCCCGAAACCAGGCCGGGGACGTGCGGGAAGAGTATGCACAGGGCCGCCAGACCCCCCAAAAGCTTCTTTGTCATGGCCGGTCTCCTTGAATGCGTCTTCAACGGGCGGTTTCGGTGACCACCGTCCCGCTGTTGAATATTGTACACTTTTTTCTCTCATTAATCACGAGGGCCCACAACTCTGGATTGCGGCTGCAGATATCCGCGATCTGCGCCGTTTCCAGGACCATGAAGGACGTGGACAGGGCGTCGGCCACGGCCGCAGAGGGGTGGGAGGCCCAGGCGGCCCCA
This sequence comes from Candidatus Aminicenantota bacterium, assembly GCA_030620655.1. Taxonomy (GTDB): domain Bacteria; phylum Acidobacteriota; class Aminicenantia; order Aminicenantales; family Aminicenantaceae; genus JAUXEH01. The sequence goes on from JAUXEH010000040.1 coordinate 3,437, forward strand.
TGCCCGGCTGCGGGACGGCCGGTCCGCGGGTCGAGGACGTGTTCACCTTTGACCTCGGTACCCGAGCCGCTCAGGGCCCGGTCCTTAAGGAAGGCCCGGGCCGGGGTCCCGGGGCCGGCCCAAGGCCCGGCCACACCCACGGGCCACCCTTCCGGGCCGCCCTGTCCGCTCCCGGGATCGCCCCAGGCCAGGGCCGTGCTGGTCCCGGCATGGAGCAAGGCGTCTTCGATATCCCAGTCCTCCAGGATATCCCTCACCTGGTCAAGCGCATACCCCTTGCCGATGCCCCCCAGATCCAGGTCCACGCTGCGGATCACGGTAACCTTGAAGCCGGCGGAGGTCTGGATGAGCTCCACAGGCATTAGGTCTTCCCGCGCGCCGGGCCGGCCTGCGGAGGCCGAACCCTCCCCTCCCTGATGCCCCGAACGGAAATCCACATCGAAGGTACCGAAGGTCTCCTCCTGCAAACGTATGGCCAGGTCGAGGCATTCGATCACCTCGATGCCGACCGGCAGGGATTCCCCGGGACGCAGCCGGTTGATCCGGCCGATGTCGCTGCGGGGGTCGAACCGGCTGAACAGGCTTTCCAGGCGGTCGATCTCGGCGAAGGCGGCCTGGGCCGCCCCCTGAGTGTGCGGGGTTCTCTCCCCCGGTATAAGCAGCTCGAACTCGGTGGACATAGCCGAATGGCTGAAGCGGGAAACAGGCGGGATCGCGGCGGTTTTCACTCCGTGCCGCCGCGTGTGTCGAGATTGAGGACTGCGAAGGCCGAGGCGGACAAGACAGCGATCAGGGCGCTGTAGCGGTGCAGGTCCAGGATACCGGCATGGCCCGGCTGCGCGAACCAGGGCAGCATCATGAGCAGGGCGGTCAGGGTGAGGAGGAGACCCGAGCTCACGAACACCCAGAAGAGCAGGCGGGACACGAAGAGCAGCCGGCCGGTCTGGGCGCCCCTGGGGTCAGCCTCTGTGCCGAAGTCATACACCCGGGCACGGATGAAGACCACCAGGGCCAGACACACCGCGAACAGGCCGCCCAGGCTGACATGGGCCATGAGGAAGATCCCGCGCAGCGGGCCGGAAAAAAACACGGCAAAGACAAACCCGCTCAGGGCCAGATACAAGAAGCTCAGGAGCACACCCAGGAAGATCCAGCGCTGCCGGGGGGGATTGGGGCGCACCAGGTGCTGCTCGTGCCAGTCATGCAGCCCCTTCCCACGCCTCTCCTTGACCAGGCTGGTCAGACGCCCCCTCAACCATGCCGGGAACGGTTCCGCGGCCCCGCTTTTCCGAAAGCGGAAATATGCCAGGCCCGCGGCCGCGGACGGCAGCGTCACTAGCGTGACGATCCTGAATAGCACAGAAGCAGTCATTTCCTTTTCTCGATCAGGCCGGCGGCCCGTCCCAGCGCGGTGACGAACACCAGCATGACGATCAGGCCCAGGATCACGGCCGCCGCGGCCAGGACGATCTTGAGCAGCGGCCGGACACGGAAGGACAGCCCGAACAGCGTCTGGTAGGGCCGGTCCAGCCTCATGAAGGAGGATGCGGAGCGCACCTCCCGCTCCTGGGTCACGAGGGGGCCTGTGGCGCTCACCTTCCTGAAGAAGAAAGGAGACCCTTCCCGGTGACACTCCGTGCACTTCTTGAGGCCCAGGGACTGCTGGGCCGGCCGCACGGGATGGGCCAGCGGCCAGGCGACCGGTTCCGCCGCCGCATGCTCGGTAGACGAGAGCCCGCCGGTTTCGTCCAGCCGGAAGACCCGACCTCCCGAGACGTAGCCGTATTCTCCCCCCTCCTCGGACAACCTCTCCAGCAGGCTCCGGACCTGTTCCTCGGTGAGGGTCTCCTCCCGCCCCACGACCTCCTGGATGGTCCGGAGAAGGAAATCCGGAACCAGAGGCTCGACGGTATCTCCGTCCTCCCAGAACAGGCCGGGAAAGCCGCCGGATTCACCCGGAAAGTCGGCCTTATCCAAGAATCCCTCGACCATCCGGTACCTGGCATTCCTGTGGATGACCGCCGGCCGGCCGGGGGCCCGGTCCAGGGCGCCCAGCGACTCCAGCACCAGCTGTATCCGGACCTCGATCTCCGGATCCGGCTCCTCGGCCTGGGGATCGAAATCCGGGAAAAGCGGGGCTAGGCCCATCTCGGTGCGGAGCGCCCACAGTCGCCCCTCCTCCATCCCGCTCCCCTCCGGCAGCGCGGACACATCCAGCCCGCCGTCCAGGTTGGGGGTGAACATCCTTCCCCTTACCACCAGGACCGCGACGCCTCCCAGGTCCGGATTCAGGGAGAGGACAGCCAGAATGGTGGCGATGTCCTCCCCATGATCCAGGATCCCGGCGCTCCGCTCGCTCACCTCCTGGGGACGCAGGGGAATGATCGACCCGTCATCCACTCTGAACCAGTACGACGGCCACATCAGACGGTTGGGCACCAGGAGACCGCGCGCGTCCCGTACCATGACCGGTTCCTGTATGTGCGGGAAATCCGTGGCCCAGTTCGCGATCCCGTAGATGCCCAGGCGGTTGGCCCGGGAAGTGCGCACGCGGGTGCCTTCCTTGTCCGGGACAGGCCCCGAGTGGCATACCGTGCAGGACAGCCGCTCGAAATGAACCGCGGGGAAACCGGCGTGCCTCGGGCGGGGAGCGCCCAGGTGCCCGGCCGTGCCCTTCTTTCCATGCGGGCCCTCCTCGCCCAGGTGGCAGCCCCGGCAGCTGAAGGCGGCCGCCTCCGGCCGGGCATACTCTTCGGCTTCGCCTGCATACCCGCGGGCCATCCGGTGGGTCACGTCATGCCGGTGGCAGTCCACACAGCGGATCCCGGCCGACGCGTGCACATCCTGGGTCACCTGATAGCGGCTCCGGCCCGCCGGCGTGGCCGAATGGCAGGCCAGGCAGCGCTGGTCGTCCACCCTGTCTCCGATATCGAAGAAGACGCGGTGCTTAGAGTCGAACAGCTCCGGCCGGTAGGACACGTTGGGGACCACGGCCCACTCCGTGTCGTCGGGATTAGTCCCGTCCAAGACATCCCAGGTCGCGGGGAGCCGGGACGCCATGCCGCCCACCTCCCCCAAACCGGAGGCCGCGGTGGCCGCCCACCGGAAGTTCTCCCGCATGACCTGCTTGGCCCACTCGCTGTGGCTCTGGATCCGGGCGGCGTTGTGGCAGCCCATGCAGTTGATCTCGAGCACCCCGGAGACCTCCCAGCGGGATTCGGGAGTGAACTCCTCGGCATCGACCTCGCTCATCCCCCCGCCCGTCATGTGGCGCGCGAAGAGCACGGTGAAATCCCAGGGAGAAAGCCCCAGGTCCTGCGGCTGCCGTACGCCTTCCCACTTCCGGTAGGAAAGCGGCAGCACCGTCCCGGTCCTGGGATCCACCCAGATCCAGGGTTCTCCAGGGCGCCCATCCTGTTCAACGGACCCGGCATTGAAGTGCAGCCCCCCCCGGATGACCTCGTAATCGTGGCAGGGGGCGCAGGAGAAACGGCTGGAATAGGGCAGGCGGTAGGATTCGGTGGGGAAGATGGGCTGGTCGAAGGGGTCCTTCAGCGGCAGGAGGTGCACCGGCGTGGTTTGGCTGCCGTCCCAGGTCTGGTGTTTACTTTCGACCTGGCCGGACCGGACAAGGCCGGCCGGCAGCAGGACCGGAAGGGTTAGGAGGAGCAGGGCGATCGTTGTGCGTCTCATGCCTTGAATTGATCGGGTCGGAACCGCAGCAGGCGCTGGGATTCCACGGCTTCGTTGACCTTGAGCACCGCCACCGCGGTCTCATACCCCACTTCGGGGGGACAGTTCAACGGGATATCGTGGCGGATGGCGTTGAAGAAGTTCTCCAGGTGGGGCTGGTGGGCCGGCTTGGCCAGTTCCACCGGCAGGGGCCAACGGCCGGCCTCGGCCGTGACCCGGACGTCGAGGAAGATGTTGCGTGTGTCCACCTTCTGGATGGGCGGCTTCTCCGTCTGCAGGAGCCCTTCCTTGACCAGGGAGTCCCATTCCGGGGCGTGGGCCTCGCGCAGGGCCCAGTTGCCGCGCTGGGGCACCTCGGAGATCACCAGGGAGCCGTCGTCTCCCATGAAGGCCTCGTAGAAGCCGCCATGCTTGGTGGTGGTCTGCACCTGGTACATGGCGCGGGCCGCCCCCTGCTCCGTCTCGAACTCGTAGATCATCATCACGTTGTCGTACCACTCCCGGCCCTTGTAGTAATCGACCCCGCCGCTGGCCAGGACGGTGGAGGGGTTGACGCCAAAGACCCAGCTGAACAAGTCGATCTGGTGGGAGCCCAGGTCCACGACAGGCCCGCCCGCGTATCTCTTGTACCAGCGCCAGTTGCGGAACGCGGTCATGGACGTGTACCCGTACTGCGCCAGCTGGTCGGGGGGGATGGCGTAGAGCTTGTTCCAGCCCCTCATGTCGGCCTTGGCGCGGTTCCACTGGGCATAGGCGTGGGAGACCCGGCCCAGGATCCGCTTTTCCCGGATCAGGGTGTCGATGGCGTGCAGGTAGCGGGGATTGCTGCGGCGCTGGTGGCCGATCTGGAGCAGCTTGCCCGTCTTCCGGGCCGTCTGGACCATGCTGCGGGCCCGGCTCAGGGAGTTGGACATCTCCTTTTCACAGTACACATGCAGGCCGGCCTCCAGGCAGGCGTTGGCATGGGTAGCGTGCATCCAGTCGGGCGTGGCCACGATGGCCGCGTCCAGGTCATTCTCCTTGGCCAACAGCTCCCGGTAGTCCTCGTACACGTTCACCTCGTGCCCGTATTTCTTGAGGTATCGGCTGGAATAGCGCTGGCTGTACTCCCAGATGTCGCACACGGCCTTGAACCGGATACCCGGGATGTGCAGGCAGGAGTCGATGAGGATCCGGCCCTGCTCCCCTGCCCCGATCACGGCCAAGTTCAGGTCGTCCGGGCTGCTATCCGGCTCCTGGGTGAGGGCGAAACCGCGGGCCGAAAGTGCGCTGCCCGCCACGGCCATCCCCAGACCCGCTGAAGCCGAGGTCCTGAGAAAGTCCCTGCGGCTCAGTCCCTGACCCTTGTCTTTCGTTCTGGTGTCGTCCATTGTCCCTCTAACCTGAACTATTCATAAAAATGGACCGCCTTGAAGGCGGCATCCTCAGCGATTGTACCACCCCCCAGCCCGGGCCACAACCGCTTTTTCACGATCCTGCTGTCCCCGATTCGTCAGGTTTTCATGTCCTTGTCGAAGGCCACGTCCGAGGGCGCGAAGTTGATGGACTTGACATACTCCGCAGATTCCTGAACCCCGAACTCCCGGTCCATACCGTTGTCTTCCCATTCGACTGAGAGCGGGCCTGCGTAACCAATGGCATTGAGCTCCCGGATGATCTCCTCGAAGTTGACGTCCCCGTGTCCCAGGGAGCGGAAGTTCCAGCCCCGCCGCAGGTCGCCGAACGGCAGATGAGAGCCCAGGATGCCTGACTTGCCATCCAAGGTAACGGCGGCATCTTTCATGTGCACATGATAGATGCGGTGTGGGAATTCCCGGATGAAGAGATGGGGCTCCATACCCTGCCACAGCAGGTGGCTGGGATCGAAATTGAAGCCCAGGGCGGGCCGGCGCTCGAACACCTCCAGCAGGTGTTGGGCCGTGTACAGGTCGAAGGCGATCTCGGTGGGATGGACCTCCAGCCCGAACCGGATCCCGCACTCGTCGAACACATCCAGGATGGGTGTCCAGAGCCGCACGATCTCCCGGAATCCCTCTTCGACCATCTCGTCAGTCGTGGGAGGGAAGGAATACCAGAAGGCCCAGATGGGCGAGCCCATGAAGCCGTTGACCACGCCGCATCCCATGGCCTGGGCGGCGCGGGCCGTGAGCATCATCTCCTCCACGGCCCACCGGCGCAGCCCTTCGGGTTTGCCCTGGACCTCCGCCGGGGCAAAGACATCCAGCCGGGGATCGTACCGGTCCCCCACGCACTGGCCGGCCAGGTGGGCGCCCAGGGCCCAACACTTCAGACCATGCTGCTCCAGCATGTCTTTCTTGGCCTGTACATAGGCCGGATCCCCGGCCGCCTTCCGAACCTCCATGTGATCGCCCCAGCAGGCGATCTCCAGGCCATCATATCCCCAATCCGCGGCCTTGCGGCAGATCTCCTGGAACGAAAGGTCTGCCCACTGCCCGGTAAACAGGGTCACCGGTCTAGCCATGATCCCTCCTTAAAAATGTTATTCATTAAGGCCAAGAACTTGCGCTTCAAATAAAATCCACCCAAACAGCGCCTTTTTCCGAGCTTTCCACGCATTTCTCGATGTAGCGCACGCCCCGGATCCCGTCTGCGGCTCCGGGGAAATCCAGCTCGTCCCCAGCCGGCTCCTGCCCGACGATCTTTTTAGCCAGCGCCGGGATAAAGGTGGAGTACAGGTTGGCGAAGGCCTCGAAGTAGCCCTCGGGGTGCCCGGAAGGGGTCCGTGAGAGGCCCTGGGCCCTGGGGTACATGTCGTCCCGGCCGCGGGACAGGATCTGCACGGGTCGGTCCAGGTAGGAGACCCTGAGGTAGTTGGGACTCTCCTGCACCCACTCGAAGCCCCCCTTGGTGCCGTAGACCCGGATGCGGAACCCGTTGTCGTGGCCAATGGCGATCTGGGAGCTCCAGTAAATGCCCCTGGCCCCGCCCTTGTAATCGATCAGGATGGAGGCGTTGTCATCCAGCACCCGGCCCTCCCCGATCCTATCGAGCCGGGCGCACAGCCTCTCGATCTCCAGGCCGGTCACATAGGCGACCATGTGTTCGATATGGCTCCCGATATCGCCCACGCAGTTGGAGATCCCGGCGCGGGCCGGATCGGTCCGCCACAGGGACTGCTTCTGCCCGGTCCTCTCCAGCGGTGTGGCCAGCCACTCCTGGGGATACTCGCCGTGGACAAAGCGGATCTCGCCCAGGTCCCCGTTGGCGACCATGGCCCGCATGTGCTTGACCATGGGGTACGCGGTATAAGCATAGGTCACACAGAACAGCAGGCCCCTGTCCCGGGCCAGCCGGTCCAACACCTCGGCCTCCCGGCTGCTGGGGGCGAGCGGCTTGTCGCAGACCACGTGGATGCCCTGCTCCAGGGCGGCCTTGGCGATGGGATAGTGGGAATCGTTGGGTGTGGCGATCACCACGAAGTCGATCTTGTCCTCGCGTTTTCCCTCCGCAGCCATCATCTCCGTGAAGGTCGGGTAGAGCCGGGCCTCGTCCAGGCCCAGCATGCGGCCGGTGGTCAGGGTGTTGTCAAAATTCTGGGAAAAACACCCGGCAACCAGCTCGGCATGCCCGTCCATGGCGATGGCCTTGCGGTGCACATCGCCGATGAAGGCGCCCGGCCCCCCGCCCACCATGCCGTATTTCAGCCGGGATGCGGCCGTGCCTGATTCCTGTCCTTCTATCATTCCTCTACCTCCTCCCGATCCTGGTTATTCAAGTTGCCAATGCTCTGTTCTTCAGCGGAGGGAGCACCGCAGCATGGCCGCCGCAGCCTGGGCCTCCTTTTCCACGCTGGCATCCTCGAGGAAGCTTTCAGCCAGTTCGAGGGCCGCCGGGCAGGGAAACTGAGGGAGCACACCCAGGACGGCCATCTTCTCCTCGGGACGCTTCACCAGCGGAAGCACGGCCTTGAGCGAACCCACCACCGCCTCGGGGAGGCGGAACCGCTCCATCCCCACCATGCGCACATAGGCCCGCACGGCCAGCACCTGAAGCGTGGGCTGGGTGGAGGTTTCTGCGATCCAGAAGACATCATCCCGGGCCGCGGCCGTCGGCCACTCGATCAGCGCTCGGGCCGCGGCTTCCTGGATCTCTGGATTCTGGTCCCCCAAGGCCTGGCGCAGGAAGCGCAGGGAGCTGTCGTCCCCGATCTTGCCGAGCACCATGAGCAGGACTCTCCGGTCATCCTCCGACTCCGTCTCACTCAGTTTGTTCGTGACCAGGCCGGCCCGGGCATAGGGCCGGCTGATCTTCCGGGCCGTAGCCGCCAGAGTGTCGGCCAGTTCGGTCTGTTCGGTCACGTCTTCGAGCATCAGCAGCCGGTCGATCAGAAAGGGAAGGTCCTGGGGCTCGGACAGATGGGACAGGGCCCGGATGGCTTCGAGCCGGATGCCTGAGTCCGGGCTCTGCAGACTGCCGTACAGAAGCGGCTTTCCCCTCTTGATCCGCCTTTCACCCACACTCCGGACGAGCTCTCTTTCCAGGGCTGGATCATCCTCCTCTGACAGGGATGCGAGGATGGCATCGTCCACTGCTTCCCCCTTCAGGTTCCAGAGAGTGGAGCGGGCCGCCGCCCGCTCGACACCCCAGCTCCGGGCCGCATGCCGGATCAGGATCCTGGCCGTTGCCGCATTCCCCTGTTTTTGCACGGCATGCAGCGATGCCAGCCGGACATCGAGATCAGGGCTGGACAGGGCCTGGATCACCGTGACCAGCACCATGTCGTTCTTGAAGCCGGACAGGGCCGAGATCAGCTGAATCCGGCTCTGCACGGGAAGCCGAGGCAGGAGCTCGCATAGAGGCAGAATATCGGCGGCGTCAAAGGTGAGGGGAACCATCCCGATGGCCGCAGAGTGCATCCCGGTATTCTCGTTCTTCAAGACATCCAGGATCAAGTCCCTGCCTTGGTCTCCCGAAACGGCGATCAGACCCTGCAGGGCCGCACGGGACGTCGATATGGAGATATCGGATCCCAGGAGCTGGCGGTAGAACTGGAAGGCGAGATCGGTCTCGCCGGCCGCGCGGAAGGTCTCGGCACATCTCAGGAGAGAACCGGCCGCCGAGATCCTGAGCTGTTCCTTTTCCGCGCCCAGGAATCGGATCAGGGAATGGGCCGCATCTTCGGTCGCGATCCGCCCCAGGGCTTCGACCGCCGCCTTGGCCGCCGCTTGGTCGGGGCCGCCGCCGATCCGGGCCAGGTCGGCCACCGCCTGTCCTGACCCGCGGTGCCCGAGCGAAGAGATCAGCCCGAGCCGGATCTTGCCGGAGGAGGACCGGAGTGCTTCCAGGAACACCCGGTCCGCTGCGGTACCCGGGATCTTCTCGAGGGCGTAGCGCGCCATCTCAGATGTGTCCTCCAGCATGAGCATCTTCGCGAGTACCGGGACCGAGGCGTCCGAGCCCAGAGACCTGAGCTGGCGGCAGGCTTCCCATTTCCCGTCCGCCGTGGCCTCACCCTGCAGCAGCCCCAGCAGCAGTCTCTCGCACTCCGCCCGTCCTGCGGGAGTCTGGCGGTGAGCCCGGATATAAGCCTGAAGCTCCAGGACCGTGTCATGATTCTGGTTGTGGCGGTACTGTGCCAGCTTCTCCAGGATCGCCTCCAGGCTTTGGTCCTGGTCGAGCGGGGCATCGGCCGCGAGAGCAGGGGACCAAAAAAGGGCCACCGCACCCAGCACGAGCAAAACGATCCCCGACCGGCTTGTCCATTTTGTTCTGTATCGGTTCAACATGGTGCCCTCCTACGGGATCAGCTGCCAGGGGCTGCGGTAGGCCCGGGCCAGCAGCCGCGCGGCCTCGGGATCGTCGATTATGGTCTCGGTCCGGGGCTCGAACCGGACCTTTCGTCCCATCTTCAAGGCGATGACCCCCAGGTGTCCCACACTGGCGGAGCGGTGGGCCACCTCGCAGGGCGTGATGGTCAGTTCCCGCGTCTTCACGCAGTCCAGGAAGTTCTGGTAGTGGTCCCGGCTCCTGTACAGCCGGTCCTCGTTGGGTCCTATATAGTCGTTCCAGAGCGAGGGAGGATCGGTCTCCTGGCTTCCCCGGTCGACCCAGACCCAGCCTCGCTCACCGATCCACTTGGTGCCGCCCCAGACCTGGTCGTGACCTCCGGCGATCACCATGGGCGTACCGTCGGCGTAACGGGCGGTGAGGTAGTAGCGGGTGGGGCTGTTCCACACGCCGGCCCGCGTCCATTCCCCTGTGCCCTCGATCTCGACCGGGCCGGTATAGTCCCATCCCATGCCCCAGTGGGCGATGTCCACGTGATGACCGATCCAGTCCATGAGCTGGCCGCCGCCCAGGTCCATGTTCCAGCGCCAGTTCATGTGCACCCGGGCCGGGCAGTATGGCGCGTAGGGCGCAGGGCCCAGCCAGAAGTCGTAGTCCAGGTTCTCCGGCGGCGGCCCGAAGGTCTCCTGTCCGCCGGTGCCGGCAAAGTCGTGGTGCCCCTGGGGCAGGCCGACCTCGATCTTTAGGACCTTGCCGATGCGGCCGTTGCGCACCAACTCGCAGGCGTGGTGGAAATTGGCCACCGACCTCTGCCAGCTCCCGGTCTGCCAAACGCGGGTGTAGCGCTTCACCGCATCGGACAGGGCCCGGCCCTCCGCCAAGCTGTGGGTCAGGGGCTTCTCACCATACACATCGAATCCCGCCCGGACACACG
>JAUXEH010000177.1 GCA_030620655.1 Candidatus Aminicenantota bacterium
GGCCGTCCGGGATGCTGTCGGCCGCGACCCCCGACATGGACGCGTCCCCGCGAAAGATCGGCCAGGATGCGCCTTCAACGTCCCCACGGGGCCGAGCCGCCTCCTCCTGGGGAGAAGAACAGGCGGCCAGCAGAAACAGGGCAAGAACCGGCAGCATGACCAGAGTTAGCTTACGCATTGTTCGACCTCGTACGATCCTTCCAGGCCAGGGCGGCCGTGGGGCACGCCGCCACACACTCGGCCGCCGCACCTGTCAGTCCCTGCCGCAGGGATCCGTGGAACGGTGTTTCGACCCGCACATCGAACCCGCGCCCCACGAACGTCAGGCCCAGCGCCTCGCCGTGCTTACGGGTGATCCGCACACACAGTCCGCAGCGGATGCATTTCCCGGGCTCGTAGATGACCAGGTCGTGCTGCACGATCCTCTGGAAGGGCCTTCGTTTCTCACCGGGAAACGGGAGCGGCGAGGCCCCGTACAGGTCTGCGTATTCCCGCAGCCGGCAGGTATCCGGCTTGCGGCAGTCACACCCCAGGCAGCGGGCGGCCTCATCCCGGGCCTCCTGCTTGTCAAACCCGGCAGCAGGCCCGCCTCCGGGAGTCAGGCGCCCGCGGGAGTCCGCTTCCCTGAGGAATTCCTCGCTCTCCCCATCGAGCGGCCTGCCCATCACGGAGTTGAAGCGCCGGGGAATCCCTGTCAGAGGCTTTCCGTCCAGGTACCGGTCCACGGAAAAGGCCAGTTCCCTTCCGTGGGCCGCGGCGCGGATGGCCATTCTGGAGGGTGAGACGGCGCTGCCGCCGGCAAAGACTCCGGGGAGACCGGCCGCATAGCTCACCCGGTCTATCTTGAGGCCGCGGGGGGTGCGCTCCAGGGGCGTTTCTTCGAGCCCTGCGTCTTCCAGCGTCCCCACCGCCAGGATCACGGCCGCATGCGAATCCCTGAGCTCCTCCAGAAGGAGGTCCCTTCCCAGGGCCCGGCTCTGGTGGAACTCGACGCCCAGCGCGGCGATCCGTTCGATCTCGGCCTCCAGTACGGATCTGGGAAGCTTCTCCTCGGACACGCCATAGCGCAGCATCCCCCCGGGCTCAGGATTCCTGTCATACACATGGCAAACATGGCCGGCCCGGGCCAGGTAGAAGGCCGCGGACAGCCCGGCCGGCCCCGCGCCCACGATGGCCACGGACTTGCCCGACGGCATCCGCTGCTCGGGGCGAAAGGGCGCCTTTTGCGCCAGGTCCTCGTCAGCGGCATATCTCTTCAGGAGGCAGACCGAAACCGGGTCGTCATAGAACCGGCGCTTGCAGGCTTTTTCACAGGGGGCCGGACATATGCGTCCCAGGACCGCCGGGAGCGCGATGTGCTCCTTGACCGTAACCAGGGCCTCGGCGGCCCGGCCTTCCCGGATCTGCCGGATCATCAGGGGGATGTCCATGTGGGCGGGACAGGCCCTCTGGCAGGGGGCCTGGCAGTCCCCCACATGCTCGCTCAACAGGAACTCCAGGGTATGCCGGCGCGCATCCCGCACGGTTTCGTCTTCGGTCTCGATCCGCATCCCATCCTGGACCGGGGCGGAACAGGCAGGGAGCAGCTTTCCCGTTTCCGTCTCATGCACGACACAGATCATACACGATGTGAACCTTTCGGTCCCGTTCAGGTGGCAGAGCGTCGGGATGAAGACGCCCATCTCTCCGGCAGCGTCGAGTATGGTCTGTCCTTCACGGGCATGGACCTCCCGGCCGTTCAGTGTGAGATGGACGGAGCTCATGTGACCTCCACCGCCTCCGAGGGACAGACCTGGCGGCAGGTGCCGCACTTGATGCAGCTGTCCTGGAAGATCTCGTGTCTCTGATAAGGGACGAGGGGGATGGCGTTGGCCGGACAATTCTGGGCACAGATGGTGCACCCGATACACCTGTCGGTGATGGAATAGGTGATCAGGGCCTTGCACCGCCGGGCCGGGCAGGTCCCCTGCAGGTGCGCCTCATACTCCTCCCTGAAGTACTTGAGAGTGGTTAGGACGGGATTGGGAGCGGTCCGTCCCAGCCCGCAGAGGCTGCCCTGTTTGGTCTGAAGGGCGATCTGCTCCAGCCGCTCGAGGTCCTCATCCCTCCCCTGGCCGGCGCAGATCTTCTCGAGGATGTGGAGCATGTGCCGGGTCCCGATGCGGCAGAACGTGCACTGGCCGCACGACTGGCTGCAGGTGAAGGTCAGGAAATAGCGTGCGATGTCCACCATGCAGTCGGTCTCGTCCATGACCAGCAGGCCCCCCGATCCCATCATGGCCCCCACCTCCGTCAGGTCCTCGAAATCGATCCGGGTGTCGGCCAGCGCGGCCGGGATGCACCCTCCGGACGGCCCCCCGATCTGGACGGCCTTGAACGTCCCGTCGTTTTCGATCCCGCCCCCGATGTCTTCCACCACCTCACGGATGGTGATGCCCATGGGGACCTCGATCAGCCCGCCCCGGGCGACCTTGCCCGCCAGGGAGAAGACCTTGGTCCCCTTGCTCTGCTCCGTTCCCAGGCGGGTGAAGCTCTCGAGCCCGCTGCGCAGGATCCAGGGGACCGTGGCATAGGTCTCGCAGTTGTTGACGAGGGTCGGGCGGCCCCACAGGCCCGCCTGCGCGGGATAGGGAGGCCGGAAGCTGGGATTGCCGCGCCTCCCCTCGAGGGAGGCGATGAGCGCGGTCTCTTCCCCGCACACGAAGGCGCCGGCCCCCTCCATGATGTCCAGGTGGAGCGAGAATCCGCTCCCCAGGATGTTCTCACCCAGGAGGCCGCATTCCCGGCACAGGGCGAGGGCCGCCCGGACCCGCTGCACGGCCAGTGGATACTCGGCGCGGATGTAGAAATACCCCTGCTGTGCACCCACGGCAAAGGCGGCGATGGTCATGCCTTCGATGACCCGGAAGGGATAGGACTCGAGGATCATGCGGTCCATGAAGGCTCCGGGATCGCCTTCGTCACCGTTGCAGATGAGGAATTTTTCGGCTCCGTCCGCCCGGCGTACGATCTCCCACTTGTCGCCGGTGGGGAACCCGGCGCCGCCCCGGCCACGCAGGCCGCTCTCCTGTATGAAACCCACGATGTCCTGGGGAGCCGATCCGTCCAGGCAGCGCTCCAGCGCCTGGAAACCGCCTTTGTTCCTGTACTCGTCCAGGTCCAGTGGATCGATCTGGCCCGAATGTTCGGTGGCAATGTGCCGCTGCCTGCCCAGGAAGGCCTCGATGTTGGGATCCCGCATGTGCAGGGGATGGCGGGTGAACCCGTTCCCGGGGGGATCGACGAACAGGTCTTCGATGATACCCAAGGCCGCATTCCGGATCCGGTGGCGCAGCCCCCGGGGCTGGTAATGCCTGAGCACGATCTTTTTCACATCCTCGGGACGGACCCGGTCGTACAGCACCGGCTCCTGGTCCGGCAGGCAGACCTCCAGCAGCGGCGTGCGGTGGCACATGCCCACGCATCCCACCCGCTTGACCCGGGGCTGGACCCCGGTCTCCGCAAAGCTCCGCTCCAGGGCCTGCTGGACCCGCTCGCTCCCGCTGGCCACGCAGCAGGAGCCCAGACCGACCCTGATCTCTCCCGGCGCGGGCGGGACATCTTTCCGCCCGTCACCCGCGTCCCGGCCCCTGGCCTGATCCTTAAGGAAATCCTCCAGGATGTGAGAAACACCGTCGGACTGGACATGCCCATAGGTCACACCGTCGATCTGAACGACCGGCGCGATGGTGCAGCAGCCCAGGCAGGCCACCGTCTGCAGGGTGAAGAGCCCCTCCGGATCCGTGTCCTTCTCCCCCTCGATCTTCAGCTCACGGCCGAAGGCATCATACACCAGCTCCGCCCCCTTCATGTGGCAGGCCGTGCCCGTGCAGACCTGGATGATGTGCTTGCCGGCCGGTGTGTGCCGGAACTGGGAGTAGAAGGTGGATATGCCGGCTATGCCGGCTGGGGTGATCTCCGTGATCTCACAGACCCTGCGCAGGGCGGGATCGGGGAGGTAATTGAACGCCTTCTGAACGGCATGCAGGATGGGGATGACCTTTCCGGCCCCGGTTCCGATCTCCGCAACGATCCGGTCGATCTCCTTCAGGTCGATGGTGTCATCCAGGTTCTTTATTTTATTCATCGACATTTTTTCTAGCCTGGATAATTCACGAGCCTATTTGTGTGCTCACCGAAAAATCTCATGTGATCCCTTGATATTACATGTATTCCGTGAAATATCGCCATTTTTTATGAATTATTCAGGTCACTCACCAATGGCATAGAGGTACTCCATCCCGCGTATATAGATCCGGCCGTGCATGAAGGCCGGGATGGTCATGGCCTGCTCGCCCAGCTCGCCTCGACCCACGGACTCGAATTCCCTGGCGGCCCGAAAGATGTAGGTCACACCCGCCATATCCATGAGATAGACCTTGTCTCCCACCAGGATGGGAGAGGAATAGAACCCTTCCTCGTATTCCTGGATCCAAAGGCGTTCCCCGCTCTCGGCATCCAGGCACGTGACCGTGCCGTAGCTGGCCGGCATGATCAACAGTCCGTTGGCTGCGAGGGGGCTCGACACTTCGGAAAGGTCGTCGATGTATTCCCAGGCCACCTCCGGCTCCGGGCCCAGGCGGATGGCGGCCAGCCGGGCGTATTCGTTGACCGCGAAGACCATCCCCTTCCAGTAGCCGAGTGAGGGGGCGATCTCGCCCTGCATGCACCGCACCCTCCACAGCTCCTGTCCGGTGCGGGGATCATGCGACATCACGAAGGGATTCGAGTTCAGGATGAGCTCGGGGCGGCTCCCGGTATCGACCAGGATCGGCGAGGCCCAGGAGATCTCGACGTCCCGCGGCGCGTCATAGACAAGGTTTCCAGTGGCGGCCTGCAGCCCCAGCAGCCGGCCACCGATGTTCTGGTCGAACTGGACCAGAAGCAGGTCCTGATGCGTGATCAGCGATGAGGAATGCCCGTAATGGTTCTCCGGCATGCCCAGGTTCCGGGCCCATATCCTCTTCCCTTCGAAGTCGAAGCAGGCCGTGTCGCCGGTGGCGAAGAGCACGAACACCCTCCGGCCGTCGGTCGTCATGGTGGGGGCGGCATAGCCGGTGTCCTCGGTGGGGCGCGGCCGGTCCTCGGGCGCCCCGGGCACGTCGTTCACGGATCCCTGCCAGAGGATCCGGCCCGAGTCCGCGTCCAGGCAGTAGACCACCTGGTCCTGCCGGTCCCCTCCGGAGAGAAATATCTTTTTCCCCCAGATGATGGGAGAATTGTAGCCGGGCAGGGGGATGGGCGTCTTCCACACGATGTTCCGGCCCGATGCCCCGTCCCAATCTGTGGGCACATCGGTATGGTACGCGATGCCGATGCCTTCGGGCCCGCGGAAGCCCGGCCAGTTCTGCCGCATCTCCTCAAGATCCGCATAGTCACCCGAGCCCCCACCCCCCTGCGACCCGGGCTGACCGATGCGGTTCAGATCGCTCTGGGAGAGGAAGCTCAGCACGAAAGCCAGGAGGAACAGGCCCAGCCCGCCCACCATGATGTACCGGCGCGACAGGAGCTTGTTTTCCCAGGTATCGTCGGGCGCCGGTCCCTCCTTCAGCTCCGGCAGATAGGTCCGGAACGAGCTCATGTACTTGAAGGCGATCAGGAATATCAGGACAAAGGCGAAGAGCAGGTAGCCGCCGGTCCGGAGCTGCCATATATGGGTGAAATAGGCTCTCCTGGCCAGCAGATCGAGCGCGCGGATCTGCCCCTTCAAGGCCTCGTTCTGCGGATCCTCCTGGAGCTGCAGCATGAGTTGGGCGATGGCCTGGGAGTTGAGGGGATCGATGGACTTGGTCTGGATGTAGTTGGCGATCAGCAGGATGCTGAGGATGGCGGCGAAGATCACGGCCACCACCGCCACCGCGCGGGCGATGAAATACATCCGGGGGGGCGAAACGTTAGGTTTAGGTATACGGGTATCCATGGCACCTGCCTATTAGACGGATCCTTCCGACTCGTTCTTCACTTTTTCTGCGGTCCGGCTCTTGATTTCCTCCAGTTCCTCCGGGCCAATCAATCCCAGGCGTTCCTGTTCGTAGGGGCAGTAGGCGAAACAGCGGGCGCAGCTGAGGCAGCTTCCCGAGTCCACGTCATACTCCAGCTGCCGGCGGCGCGTGGAGAGGCTGATCATCTTCAGGCCCAGGAACAGCCCGATGAATCCCCCCAGGAGCC
>JAUXEH010000145.1 GCA_030620655.1 Candidatus Aminicenantota bacterium
AGGAGAAACATTTCTTTCTCTCACCTCCCCATGCGCTCGGAGTGAAAACGGCCGGCTTCCGAACTCCGCACTGTCATCCTCCATGCCTGGTCTATGAGCCGGTCCAAGATAGACACATATTCCCATTTATTCCGTCCCTACCCCTGGTCCTTTCTATACATGATGAGAACTTCGGAAAAGTATGAAGCTTGCGCTGAATGCGGCAGTACTGAAATAGCACCGGTGATCGGAGGAGGTGGCCTGCAAGGCTGCGTATAGGCAGATAGGGTGGGAGGGATAATTGATGGGGGTGGACAGCCTGAAGCCTCCCTTCGTTAAGGCTCTCGGGAGGTGGGAACAGTAGGGGGGAGGTCTGGCAGGCTATTTGATCCAGATCTGGAAGGTCACTCCATTTTCCTCGTCATGGATCTCCAGGACCTCGCCCTCCATGTCGAGGAGCTGGCGGATGATCCTGTCCAGGTCATACCCTTCTCTCCTCAGACTGGCCTTATCCTCCTCGGAGATGGCGGAAAACGCCAGGTCGGCCAAGGCCCAGGGGATGTTGAGCTTCAAGGCCGGCTTGCGCTGGCCACGCTTGTAGATGCGGATACACAGGATCCGCGCTCCCCGTACCCCCCTCTCCTCCGGCCCTTCCCCGTATTCCTCGAACGCATCGGGATCGATGCGCAGGATGGCCAACTTGGCCCGGTCCCGGAGCTCGTCGTCGCGGGACTCATCCAGGATCTCTTTGAGGACCGGGAGCGCCTTCTCCCGGGTCCGCTGTTCATCCACGAAGCTCAGCCGGATGGCGGTGTAATAGCGCACGTCCCGGTAGTCGCTTCGCAGCCTTTTTTCAGCTTCGTCCAGGTAGGACCTGCGGCCTTTGGTGTACAGGCGGATGGCCAGGTCCACGATGGTGTTCTCGGCGTCTTCTATCAGGCTCCGGTCCGCGTCCTCCTGGCGGAGGAAGCGCTTGAACACGGCCAGGGCGTCCGCCTCCTTTCCCCTCTGCTCCTCCAGGCATTTGCCCTTGTAGAAGAGGGCCTGGGCATAGTACCGGCTGTCCGGGTGTTTTTCCAGGAGTTCGTCCAGTATCTTCTGGGCCTGGGCCCACTTCTTGTCGAAGATCAGGACCTTGGCCTCGGTGAACAGATCGTAATCGGACTGGGCCTGGATGTATGTCTGTCCCAGGGAGGCGGCCGCGATGACGGTCAGGAGGATGATGCTGATTCTTCTCATCTCAAACCTCGCTTTCCTGCAGTTCTTTCTTGACCAGCTTGATCTTCATGACCAGCTTCCTTTCCTGGATGAGCGCCTGGAGCTTGGCCAGCTCGGCGGCTGAGAGCTCATGGCTGATCTGGCTCAGCTCCAGGAACAGCAGCTCGATCTGGTCACACAGGGCCTTGGCCTTGGCCATCCGGTACGAATCCAGATGCTGGTCGATGTATTTCTTCTTGGACAGGAGGTCTTTGGCCTGCTGGGAGGCGAAGTCGCTCTGCCAGAAATCCGCAGCCTGCTCCGGGGTCGACTGGACCAGGTCGAGCAGCAGGTACTGGCTCCTGTCCAGATAGTCCAGCGTCGTGCGGCGGGCGACCTCGATGTCCATGCTCTCCAGCGCCCCAGCCGGGATGACCAGCTCCCGGGCGGCCAGATCCGTGGGGGCGGAGGGACGGAAGACCAGGAGGGTCAGGGCCGCCCCCATCAGGACACCCATAAACAGGGCGGCATAGACCGGACGCATCCGGGGCGCCAGCAGGGCGCCCCAGAACCCGGTCCGACCCGGATCATAGGCCTTCGAACCACGCCCCAGCACCCGGTCCGCGATCTTATCAGGGAGGCTTTCCCAGTCCACCTTCTCCATGGCGGCGGCCATCTCCGGATTCAGGGTGTCCGCCCCGTTGAAGACCTTCTTCATGTCGTTCATCTCCCGGAGGCAGCCCGGACAGGTCTGGAGGTGGGACTCCATGGCCCGGCTCATCTCTTCGGGGAGCTCCCCGTAGAGATAGGCCGCCAGTTCTTTTTGATAACGTTCACACTGTGTGTTCATGGCTGTGCTCCCACATAGGGGCTCATATGGATTTTGAGGTTCTGAATGGCCTTGAAATTGAGCGACTTGACCGTGCCCACGGCGATGTTCAGAATCTGGGCGATCTCCGTGTAATGCAGCTGGTTGTAGTGCCGCATCACGAAGATCATCCGCTGGCGCTCGGACAGCCGGCTCAAACAGAGCCCGAAGATGTCCTTGAGGTCCGAGGAGGATGTGGGATCCGGGGCAGGACCGGACCACTCGTATTTGACCTCCTCGGGCTCGGCATCGACCAGGAATTCGCGGTCCTTCCTGTGCTGCCTGCGGTATTGGTCGATGCACAGGTTCTTGGCGATCTGGAGCAGCCAGTTCTGGAAGTTCTTCCCCGGCTCGAACATGGCCGCCTTCTGATAGAACCGCAGGAACGTCTCCTGCACGATGTCCATGGCATCCTCATGGTTCCGGAAGAAGGAAAACGCCAGCAGAAAGACCTTTTTCTGATAGAGGCGGATTATGGCTTTGAAGGCCTCCCGGTCGCCCTCACAGGCCCTCAGCACCAGAGCATGGATGCGCGCCTGCTCGGCCGTGTCTCGACGCTCCATCAGGTCTCAGAACTCCTCAAGGTTTTAGCTCCGTCGAGTTCTACGGAGGAAGATGGCAAAAGGTTCACCCCCTGCAGCCAGAAACATCGCGTATCCTGTCCTATCTATAGCGGAGCCACTTGAAGATCTCGGCCAGGCGGGGCGGCTTGCCGTACATCAGGATACCCACCCGATAGATTTTGCCCGAGAGCCAGATCATGGCCAGGATGGCGGCGATCAACAGGACTATGGACCCCAAGATCTGGACGAAGGAGGGCAGCAGGATGCAGATGCGCAGCAGCATGAGCATGGGCGCGAAGAAGGGGAAAAGGGAGAGGGACACCGACAGGGTGCTGTCCGGGCTGCGCATTATGAACATGATCAGCAGCAAGGGGATGACCAGCATCATGATCACGGGCATCATAAGCTGCTGGGCCTCCTTCTCATTGTTGACCATGGAGCCGATGGCCGCGAACAGCGTGGAATACAGGAAATATCCCAGCACGAAGTAGATCATGAAGTAAACGAAGACATAGGGCGGGATAGTCGGGATCTTGAAGGCATCCATCTGAGGAAAGGCCGACGAGGCCAGGGCCCGGCCCTTGGTGGCCAGGGCGAGGCCGAAGAGGGTCCAGATGGCGTACTGGGTGAATCCCACGGCGGCAATCCCGACGATTTTCCCGGCCATGAGCTGGAACGGCCTGATCGACGAGAGCACGATTTCCACCACGCGCGAGCTTTTCTCTTCGATCACGCCGCGCATGACCGCCTGGCCGTAGAAGATGAGCGTCATGTACAGGATGAGGACCAAGAAATAGGAGACCAGGAACGTTCCGCCGGTGTCCTCTTCCACCCCCCGGGTCGTGACCTTGAGGGTCGACAGGGAGACCGGCTTCGTCAGGCGGCCGATCAGCTGGGGATCGATGGCCGCACCCTTGAGCCGCTTCTCGATGATCACGGAATTCAGGGCCATGCGGATGTTCTGGGTCTTCTCGAAATCCGAGACATGCTCGGAGACGAACTCGGCTCGTCCCCCGGACACGATGTCCGCGGGCAGATAGAGGTAGGCCGAAAGCTCCTTCTTCAATACCCTCTGATTCAATCGCTCCCGGAGCTCCGCCAGATCGCCCGACATCCGGTGCTCTTCCAGGATGTAGCGGAGGGAGCCGTCCTTCAGCCGGACACTGCTCAGCTTTTGTTCCAACCCGGGATAGACCTCGCCGCTGGCATCCACTACCGCGATCGTCTCCTGCTGCTCCACGGTCATCACAGACAGCACGATCGGCACGACAAGCATCAGGGACATGAACACCGGTCCCAGGACCGTGCCGATGATAAAGCCCTTGGTCCGGACGATCTGGAGGTATTCCCGTTTGATGACAGCGAGGATCTTACGCATGGCTGCCTCCCACCTTGTCGATGAAAATGGCGTTGAGGGTCGGCTCTTTGACCTCGAAGCGGCCGACGCGGAGACGTCCGGCCACCAGCTTCAGGAGCTCCTGCGGGTCGACCTGCTCCTTGAGCTGGATCTCCATGGTGCGCCCGTAGTCGTCCAGCCTGGCGATCCCCGGGAAATCCCGCACAAAGCCGGCATCCCCCTCGTAGTCGAGCACCACCGTGTTTTTGCCGTACTGCTGCTTAATCTCCTTGAGACCGCCTTCCAGGACTTTTTCCGCCTTGTTGATGAGGCAGATGTTGTCGCAGATCATCTCGACCTGCTCCATGCGGTGGGTGGAGAAGATGATCGTGGCACCCCGGCCGCGCATCTCCAGCATCACGTCCTTGAACAGCTTGGTGTTGACCGGGTCCAGGCCCGAGAAGGGCTCGTCCAGGATGACGAGCCGGGGGTCATGCATGATCGTGGCGATGAACTGGGCCTTCTGCTGCATGCCCCGGGAGAGCTCCTCCGTCTTCTTCGACCGCCACTCCGCGAGGTCGAACCGCTCCAGCCAGTGGTCCACGGTCTTGCGCGCCTGAGGGGGCCTGAGTCCCTTCAGGGTCGCCAGGAACAGCAGCTGCTCGCCCAGCCTCATCTTGGGGTAGAGCCCCCTGTCTTCCGGCAGGTACCCGATGCTCTGCTTCATTTCCTCGTCCATGCCGCGGCCCAGGACCTCGATCCGGCCTGAGTCGGGGATGATGATGTTCATGACCATCCGGATGGTCGTGGTCTTGCCGGCGCCGTTGGGCCCCAGGAGGCCGTAAATGGCACGCTCGGGGATCGCAAAGGACAGGTGCTTGACCGCATAAAAAGAACCAAACCGTTTGGATACATCCTCTATTGTGAGTGCATTCGCCATGGGCTGCTCCCTCAGTACTCTGGGTGACACTGTATTGTAATGAAGGCGGGCGGTGTTTGCAAATCCTGACCGGTTTACTAATGACAGCAAGTCTTATATAGTGAAGGACCGCACACACGGTGCATACAGGAGCAGAGAATATGCGCAAAGGAACCTATGTCCTCATCATCCTGATGGTCTTTTTCATCCTGCTCTCACTCACGGTCGCCTCCTTCTTCTACTTCCAGTTCTCGAAAGCCCCGGCGGTGAAATCCCAGTCATTCTTGGAGCTCCGGCTCCTGGGAGAGATCCAGGAAAAAGCCGGCCCCGACATCATGAGCCTCCTCTACCTCAAGCCCGAGGCGCTCTCCATGTATGATATCTGGACCAACCTGCGCAAGGCGAAGGTCGACAGCCGGATCACGGCCGTGGTCCTGCGCATGGGTAACCTGGTGTGTGACTGGGCCAAGGTCAACGAGATCCGGGACCTGGTCCTGGATTTCCGCGCATCCGGGAAGAAAGCCTACGCCTACATCGAGGAGGCCATCGAATTCGACAAGGAATACTACCTGGCCACCGCCTGTGACAAGATCGTGCTCCATCCCCAGGGATTCCTCATCATCAACGGGATCGGCGGCCACATCCCCTTCGTCAAACAGGCCCTGGACAAGCTGGGGGTGGAGGCCGAGGTCGAACACGTGGAGGAATACAAGACCGCCTACCACATGTTCACCCACGATAAACTGACCCCGGCCCACCGGGAGATGCTCGACTCGATCTACGCGAGCCTATACGACCAGTACGTCCGAAAGGTCGCGGAAGCCAGGGGGAAAAGCGAAGAGGACGTCAAAGAGCTCCTCGATCACGGTTTTTTCCAGGGGGAATCCGCCAAAGAGGCGGGGCTCGTGGATGCGCTGCTGTATGAGGACCAGTTCATGGAATTGATCATGGGGGATCGCAAGAAGATCAACCGCGTCTCGCACCAGCAGTATCTCCGTATCAGCCCCAGGTCCCTGGGCCTCGACCGGGGCCGGAAGATCGCCTTGATCTACGGCATGGGCCCGATCATCAGCGGTACCGGGATGTACGGGATGATGGGGAGCGAGACCATATCCCGCTGGATCCGGAGGGCCCGCCGGGACAAATCCATCGCGGCCATCGTCTTCCGCATAGACAGCCCCGGCGGCTCGGCCGTGGCCTCCGACTCCATCTGGCGGGAGGTGGTCCTGGCCAAACAGGAAAAACCCGTCATCATCTCCATGTCCGACATGGCTGGCTCCGGAGGCTACCAGGTTGCGATGGCCGCCCACAGGATCGTGGCCCATCCGCAGACCCTGACCGGGTCCATCGGGGTCATCTTCGCCAAGATCAACCTGAGGCGGCTCTACGCCAAGCTGGGGATCACCGCGGAGAAGGTCCAGTACGGCGAGCGGGCCGACATGTTTTCCTCTTTCCGGAAGGCCACCCCGGAGGAACGGGATCTGCTGAAGCAGGAGATCCTCAAGACCTATGACCACTTCATCACCAAGGCGGCCGAGGGCCGCAAGATGACCAAGGAAGAGATCGATCGCATCGGCAAAGGCCGCGTCTGGACCGGGGCACAGGCCCTGGAGCTGGGACTGGTGGACGAGATGGGCGGCCTCTCCCGGGCCGTGGCCATCGCCAAGGAGTTGGCCGGGATTCCGGACAGGGATCAGGTCCGGTTCGATGTGTGGCCGAAGAAGATCTCCTTCTGGGATATGGTCTGGGGCAGGCGGGCCGTCCGCCTGGATATGAAGCTTCCCCCCCGGATGAAGAAGATCCTCTCCACCCTGTCTTTGCTGGACAGGAATGTGCCATGGGCTCTCATGCCCTTCTGGCTCCCTACGGACTAGCCTGAACTATCCATAAGAATTGCCGATCTAAACTGCAATCTATAAGGAACAAATCATCCTAACATCGGCAATTCTTACCCTCCGGGCGAGCCAATCTCACCGCATCAACTTCGTCGTGGTCCAATCGCAGTAGATATCTACAGCTCATGAACCACATCCTCGTCGCTACAGCAATCTTGACCCGTGGATAGCCCAGGAATCAGTAAGTGGACCGTGAATGACCCACGTCCCTCCTGGATAATTCACGAGTCGAGTTTGCCATAGATGGTAGGCGCGGCGGGTGAAGCTGTGGTCGTCCACCGCGAACCCGCTGCAACACCCCAGATATGGTGAAATC
>JAUXEH010000064.1 GCA_030620655.1 Candidatus Aminicenantota bacterium
CTCCTGGTCGTCGAAGATCGGCTGCCAGCGCACGCCCCCGTCCGTGGTCTTGAAGATGCCGCCCGACGATGCCCCGATGTAGTAGACCAGGGGATTGCCCGGCTCTCCCATGACTGCCGAAGTTCGGTTTCCCGGAGGCCCGATGTGGCGGTAGCGGAGCACGCTGTAGATTTCGGGGTCGATCTCCTGGGCTGCCAGGTCGAGGCCTCCAGTGAATAGAAAGATAAGAGCCAGGACCAGAATGCATGATCCGATCCCGGGGTTCCATTTGGGGAAATACTGATTCATGATGCCCTCCTAAGGTCACCTTTAAACGACTAACGGGAAAATTCGAGATTTCATAAGGTCAAATATTCCAGATACCGACATTTTATCTCTGCTGTTCACTTTTGCAAGATTTTTTTTATACATGTTCGGGGACCATGTTCGGGACCATGTTCGGGGACAGACCATGAAATGTATTGACAGTGCAGACATTAACTTAGCTTTCAACACATAATCTAGCCTTAGACCCTGATTTTCTACCGCAAAAGTACAATTCTAAGTATTCCCATAATGGGGGCAAACGTAAGAGTTTGATAACTCTCTTAGACGCTGACTTTTGGGGCCTAAAATCCACATTTAAGCTCATTTTTAGTAGGATTATTTAAAGTAACGCCTTTATTATCATGAATTTTTTGTGGTCCGTCCCCAAAAAAATATGATATTCTGGATGGAAAGCTAGTCAAACCTCGACAAAGGAAGAGTGCTGCCATGAGTCTAACCCGCCGGGAGTTTATGCATTCGCTGGGCATCGGCACCACAAGCCTGATGCTGCCCGGACTGCCTGCCTCAGCCCGGAGCCGGCTCAACATCATCCTGTGCATGACGGACGATCAGGGCTTCGGAGACCTCGGCTTCCATGGGAATCCACTGATCCGCACACCGGTTCTGGACCGGCTGGCCGCCGGGAGCGTCCGTTTCAACAACTTCTATGTCTGCCCTGTCTGCGCCCCCACCCGCGCGAGCCTCATGACGGGGCGCTGGTCCCTCCGGACGGGTGTCTACGATACCTACAACGGGGCGGCCATCATGGCTTCCGAAGAAACCACACTGGCGGAGATCCTCCAAAAAGAGGGCTACAGAACGGGCATCTTCGGTAAATGGCACCTGGGCGACAACTATCCCTTCCGCCCCCAAGATCAGGGATTCGAGGAATCGCTGGTCCACCGAGGAGGCGGCGTCGGTCAGGTCGGCGACGTCATGAACTATTTCAAGTTCGACCGCTCTTATTTCGATCCCACCCTCTGGAAAAACGGCGTACCTGTCCAGACCCGGGGTTATTGTTCCGACGTGTACACGGACGCGGCCATCGAGTTCATCGAGACGCACCGGGCAGAGCCCTTTTTCGTCTATCTTCCCTTCAACGCCCCGCACACGCCCCTCCAGGTCCCGGACGAGTTTCTCCGTATCTACACAGACAAGGATCCGGCCGAGGCGTCCTATCCCCGGCAGGGACGCCCTCTCCCCGAGATGTCTGACCTGGAGAGGGATGCGGCCCGCCGCGTGTACGCCATGATCACCAACATCGACCGGAACCTGGGCCGCCTGTTCGAGCGCCTCCGCTCACTCAAGCTCGACTCCAACACCATTGTCATATTCCTGACAGACAACGGCCCTCAACAGCGCCGCTACACGGCCGGCCTGCGGGGTCGCAAGGGCAGCATCTACGAGGGCGGCATTCGCGTCCCCTGCTTCATGAGCATCCCAGGCCAGACACCCGGGCCGGCAGGCATCGACATCCCCGCCGCCCACATCGACATGCTTCCCACGGTCCTCAGCCTCTGCGGCATCGCGGTTCCTCGATCGCTCAACATTGACGGGCACAGCCTTGTTCCCCTCATCCAGGGCCGCGGCGTCTCCTGGGCGGAGCGCCCCCTTTTCTTCCACTGGCAGCGGGGCTTTCCCGAACCCTACCGCAACATCGCGGTCCGCAAAGGCCGCTACAAGCTCGTGGGCCATGCTCCCGACACGGCCGGCATCGAGGATCTCGAGCTTTTTGACCTGCAGGAGGATCCCTACGAGATGGCGGACCTCTGCGCCAGCCTTCCGCAAAAGGCCCGCGAACTCAAACAGGACTTCGACCGCTGGTATGCGGACATCATGGACAGCCCTCACCTCAAAGAGCCCCGGCGGATCCGGCTGGGCAGCCCCCATGAGGATCCCGTGCTTCTCAACCGGAACGACGCCAAAGGCGACGAGGGCATATGGGCACAGGACCGCATCCATGGGTACTGGGACGTCCAGGTCGAAAACGACAACTTCTACGACTTCAGTTTTTTCTTCCGCGAAAGCGTGAACCAGGAAGGGACCATGAAGCTGCGGTTGGGGACGACGCAGCGCAGCCTCCGCAATACCGATCCTGCAGCTCGGCAGCTCGAAATGCGGGGAATTTTCCTAAAAAAGGGAAACTATCGCCTTGAGCCCTGGTACAGGGCGGGAGGGGGCAACCACCTCCCGTTCTATGTGGAAGTAAGGCGCAGTCGGATCTGAGTCCCGGCCTCTCCATGAGCCGATTCCGGAGCGCCGCCCTTACTTATGCCTCCACTTCCCCTCTTTTAGCATGCGCAGCACCTCATCCACGGCGGCCTTGAGCTCGCGGTCATAGCCCTTGATCTCGTCCTCCGGCGTGTTCTCCACCCAGACATCGGGTGCCACCCCGTAATTCTCGAGGTTTATGCCGTAGTTGTTGGGCTTGCTCGGGTCATAGGTGACGACGAGCGAACCGGGAGTCCTGATCCGGCCGCCGTTTATGAGCCGGTAGCTCCCGGTGGCGATCACTGCCCCATAGGTGGGTGTGCCCACGATCCGTCCCAGTCCCAAGTCCCGAAATCCCATGGGCGTGACCTCACTGTCGGATGCAGACCGCCAGTTGATCAACATCACCTTGGGGCCCACGATGGCCTGGCGCGGCCGCCTCCCCTGCGCACGGGAAGACCAGCGGTTGTTCCAGTACTCGTAGGCCCTGCGCTCCAGGATGTCGAGCAGCTGCTGGTCGATGTTGCCGCCTCCGTTGTAGCGGATGTCCACGATGATGCCTTGGCGGTTCGTGAACTGGTCAATCTCGTTCTCGAACTTCTGCAGGGAGGAACGGTTCATGGAGCGGATGTGCACATAGGCGATCTCCCCATTTGTGAGCTTCTCCACGTAGTCCCGGTTCTTCTTGACCCACTCCTCATATTTGATGTTCCGGAGCGAATCGACCGTCTTGATCCGGACCTCCCGTGCTCCTTCCTTTCCTGGCTTCGAGTTGACCCTGAGCGTGACGTATTCGTTCAGCGTATGATTGAATATCTTCCAGTAATTATCTCCCACCCTGGGCTCCTGCCCGTCTATGGCGAGCACGTAATCGCCGACCTTGAGGTCGACCCATTCCAGGTCGGCCGGGCCGTTCCAGTAGACATGGCTCACGCGATAATAGTCCTCTCCCGCCTCCATCTCAAACCCTGGAAACCGGGTACGGTAGGTGTCGGGTCTCTCCTGAGTGGGCCCGCTCACTCCCGTGTGCGAGGCATTCAGCTCCCCGATCATCTCGTTGGTCAGGTCGTAGAGGTCCTGGTTTTCCCCCACGTACTTCAAGAGCGGCCTGTACTTGGCCCTGATGGCATCCCAGTCATAACCGTGCATGTTCTCGTCATAGAAGACATACTTCATGACCCTCCAGGACTCCTCGAAGATCTGTTTCCACTCTTTGCGCAGGTCGACCGTGACCACCAGGTTGAAGCCGACCTTTTTGGGCTTCTTGGACGCCAGGGTCATCATCTGGACCGCGTTCTGCTTGAGGAAGAAGACGGTCTTCCTGTCGGCACTCACCTGAAGGCCGCGGAAATCACCGTCCACCACCTTCTTCTGGTCCTTCCCGCCGATCCCGATGCTGAAGAGCCCCGGCCCCTTCTGGTCGCGGCTGGTGTAATAGACGATCTTGCCGTCCTTGGACAGGAAGAACGCACCCACCGGATTTTCGCCCCTGGTCAACTGCACGGCCCGACGATCGATCCGGTCCATCTCGAGCACCAGCGCCTCGGCCGCCTCCTTTTCCTTGTCTCCCTTCTTTGTGTCCTTTTCCTTCTTTTTCCTGGCCTTGACCAGAGGATCGCTCGGATCTTCTGTCTGCTTTTCCAAGGGAAGCACGAACAGGTGTCCAACGCCATTGTCCCGCCTCGATACAAAAACCAAATGCCCGTCGTCAGGAGTAAACTCCCCACCGTGATCCCGGAAAGGATTCTGGGTCACATTGTATTCCTTTTTCGCCGCGATATCGAAGAGATAGATGTCAGAGTTGCTGTCGTCGTCCTGGCGGCTGTAGCCGATCCATTTTCCGTCATGGGAGAAGGCTCCCAGATAAAACCCTCGGGCCTGGTTGTAGGCCAGCTCTGTCACCTGGCCGCCCGGGACCGCGATCGTGAAAAGCCGGTTGGCCGCCACAAAGGCGATATGCTTCGAGTCCTCGGACCAGATAAAGCTCCGCTTCTGTGATTCATGGCTCGTGAGCCTGCGTTTCTCCCCGGTGGCCACGGTATAGAGCCACAGCTCGTCATCCCCGGACTCATCGGAGATGAAACACAGATATTTCCCGTCCGGAGAATACCGGGCACCCCGATCTCTCCAGGGAGAGGCCGTCACCTGGGTCTTCTCCCCGAACTCCGGATCGGAAGGGACCTCGAAGATCTCGCCGTGATAATCGATAGCCAGGCTGGATCCATCCGGAGACACGGAAAATCCTTCCACCTCCGAGTCGACATGCAGGTACTGAACCAGATTCTCCTTAAGGTCAAAATCCATGGAAACCGGTATCCTCTGCGGCTGCCCATCCGGCACATCCAGCCGCCACAGCTCGAACTCGTTCTCGTACACCATGGTGCGGCCGTCCGGGCTTATGGAGGGGTACTGGATGCCGTCCTTCTTATGGAAGGTAACCTGAGTAGGCTCACCTCCCCCGGGTGCGATCTTCCAGATGTTGAAGATGTCGTCGCGCTCCGACATGAAGTAGAGCATGCCGTCGTGCCCCCACATGGGGAAGGCGTCCTGAGTGTGTTTGCGGAACTCCCGCGTGTCCTGGTCCGTGAGCTGGGTAAACGTCCCTGCGGCCAAATCATGCACCCAGATGTCGGTGTTGTAGTTGCCGCGGTAGTGTTTCCTCCAGTAGCGGAAACCCATGCGGTTGTAGGCCAGGTACTTCCCGTCCTGCGATATCATCCCGGCCGCCCCGAAGTCGATATCCAGAGGTGTGGGCAGCCCCCCGTCCACACTCACCTGGTAGAGCGGGCTGTAGAAGGTGCCCTTGCGTGAGGTGGCGAAGATGACGTTTCGGCCATCCGGCGTCCAGTAGAGCATGGTGTCATTGGTGGTGTGGAAGGTGAGCTGGCGCGGCTCCCCTCCCATGACCGGGATCACCCATATGTCGTTGTTGCCCATGCGGTTGCTGGAAAAGGCGATCCACTGCCCGTCGGGCGAGAAGCGCGGAAACACATCCCGGGCCACGTGAACGGTCAATCGTTGGGGCTGTGAACCGTCAGCATTCGCGACCCAGATATCACCGTGATAGGTGAAAGCGATCTTGTCCTTGCAGATATGCGGGTAGCGCACGAACTTGACGGGCTCTGCATACAGCCCCGCACACATCGCCAAAGCTAAGACCACCAAAGAGAATTTCAGTAAATATCCCATCTGCCCTCCAGGATTCTTGGGATTTGTGCCTACACACTATCACCCGAAAAAATGAAAGTCCAGAAGATGGCATGGGCGTGATGGGATATCGGATCGCATTCAGATCGTTGGGTGTGATGGCACGGGTGCTGCGAAACAGCCTGACCTCGGATCCCTGGACCGTGTCCGGCAGCCGGATCGAAATCCTGATCTGACGGCTGTCATCGACTTCCGCTGAAATCTGCACATGTTTTGCAAGCAAGCTTGGAAGACAGCCCATAAAGGCCACGGCCAAAGCCATGAGGATTCTTGTGCTTTTCATGGCTGTATCAAGTTCTTCTGAATGACCAGACATTGTAGCACAAAAACTCCATAGATCTTAGAGCACTGATTTTGGGTATAAAATCGGCGTTTTAAGCGAAATATAGGCGTAGTCTAAGGCTTCAACTTGTTTATTTTCTATAAGTTTTAGCGGTCGGAGCGCATCTTGGCCATCTTGGCAACCTGGCGGTAGGCGTCCCGGAAAGGCATGCCTTCTTTGACCAGTTGGTAGACTTTTTCGGTGGCGAACAGCTCATCCGTCATGGCGGAGCGGCACCTATCCTCATCCACCTCTATCCCGGACAAAACGAGCGTCATGATCTCCAGGCATCCTGCCGTCGTGTCGAAAGCCCGGAACAGAGGCCCTTTCATGAGCTGGAGGTCCCTCTGGTAGCCCGACGTAAGATTAGAGACCAGGGATCTCACCTTGAATTCCTCGCCGCAAACGACATGGTATTTGCCCCGGACCAGCTCCAGCACATCGGGGTTCTTCTTCTGGGGCATGATCGAGCTCCCCGTACATAATCTCTCGGGCAGGTCGACATATCCGAACTCATCCATGCTGAAAAGCAGGAGGTCAGAGGCCAGCCGGTTCAGGTCGAACATGATCGCAGACAACAGAGACAGGATGATCATCTCGATCTTGCCCCGGCTGAGCTGTGCATACAGGGGATTCGCCAGGACCGAAGCGAATCCCATCAGCTCTGCGGTCATCTCCCTGTCCAGCTCAAATACAGGCACGCCGAATCCGGCAGCCGTACCTAGAGGTGATCGGTCGACCAGCTTGAACACCGTCTTCAACAACGTAGAGTCGTCATCCGAAGCCGCAATAAAAGATCCCAACCACATGCCGATGTTCGATGGCATCGCCTTCCGCATGTGTGTGTAACCCGGGATCGGGATGTGTTCGTAACGGTCGATCTTCCCAGCCAAAGCCTGCTTGAACTCCCCGAAGGAAGCACGCAGATTATCCAGCTGCTCTTTCTCATACAGCCGCAGGGCTGTCAGCACCTGGTCATTGCGGGAACGGCCGAGATGGATCTTCTTGCCGACCTCTCCCAATTTATCCGTAAGAAAGGCCTCGATGGCGGTGTGGCAGTCCTCCTGCGCCTTTTTGATCGGGAACTCCCCCTTCTCCGCCAGTTCCTTTATGGTGGTCAAGCCCTCGACCAGCTGTTCCGTCTCCTCCTGCGTGAGGACCTCGATTGTATGCAGCATGCGGGCATGGGCCATGGAGGCCAGGCAGTCGTACTTCACCAGCCGCAGATCCAGGATGTTGTCATCCCCCACCGTGAAGTCGAGGATGAGATCGTCGACTTCAGTCCCCTTGTCCCAGAGTCTCATGTCCTCTCCTGTGTTTATGCATGATCGCCTGATGGGCCATCAGCCTTACGGCTTGGATCTTGATAAAACCCTTGGAATCCTTCTGATCGAAACCACCCTCGATATCCATGCTGGACAGGTCCTGATCGTAAAGCGAACTGGGGGAGGTACGGGCATACGTGAAGACCGAGCCCTTGTAGAGCTTCAGGGAAACAGTCCCATCGATGACCTCCTGGCTCTTGTCGATGGCGGCCATCAGGAAATCCATCTCCGGGCTGAACCAGAAGCCGTTGTAGATGAGCTCCGAAAGCTTGGCTGTCAGCATGTCGCGCAGGCGCATGACCTCCCGGTCCATGGCGATCCCTTCGATGTCGAGGTGGGCGTGATACAGGATGGTCCCTCCCGGCGTCTCATAGATCCCGCGCGACTTAATGCCCACGAACCGGTTCTCCACCATGTCCACGCGTCCGATCCCGTTCTCGCTTCCCAGTTCGTTCAGATAGGTGAAGAGCTCGAGCGGTTTATACCGCACGGTCCCGTCCTCCAGGTTTTCCAGACGCACCGGTATGCCGTCCTTGAAGGTGATCTCGATCCGGGTGGGACGATCCGGTGCTGCCTCGGGCGATCTAGTCCAGGAAAAGACATGCTCCTCGGCACCGGCCGACGGATCCTCCAGGATGCCGGACTCGTGGCTGATGTGGAGCAGGTTCTCGTCCTCGCTGTAGGATTTTTCCCTGGTCGCCTTGACCGGGATCCCGTGCTCCTCGGCGAATTCCAGCATGCACGGCCGCCCCTGGAAGCGTCCGAGGAAATCGGCCTCCTTCCAGGGTGAGATGACTTTTATCTTCGGGTTCAGGGCATAGTAGGCCAGCTCGAAACGCACCTGGTCGTTCCCCTTCCCCGTGGCCCCATGGGACACATACTCGGCGTCCTCCCGGGCGGCGATCTCGATCTGCCGCTTGGCGATCAGCGGCCGGGCCAGGGCCGTGCCGAGCAGGTATTTCCCCTCGTAAAGGCAGTTGGCCTTGAAGGCCGGGAAAATGTAGTCGGTCACGAACTCTTCCTTGAGGTCTTCGATGTAAACCTTGGCGGCGCCCGCCTTGAGCGCCTTGTCCCGGATCTCCCGGAAGTCCTCGCGCTGCCCCACATCCGCCACATAGGCGGTCACATCGAATCCCTGTTCCTTGAGCCATACCAGTATGACGGACGTATCCAAACCCCCGCTGTAGGCCAGCACGACATGTTTCCCGCTTTTTTTGGTGTGCATGCTCTCTCCTTTACAAACGATCAGCCCGTGAGCCTGAGGATGTGCTTAATGACCGGTCTCTGATCCGCGGCTGACCTGACGGCCACAAAAAACGTGTCATCGCCGGCCACCGTGCCCACCACACCCGGGATCTTCCCCCTGTCGACCGCCAGGGCCAGCATGGAGGCATGGCCTGGAGGTGTCTTGACCACGACCAGGTGGTCTCCGGCCGTGTCCACATCCAGGACGACTCCCGCTTTGGCCCCATCCACGGAAGCAACAGGAAACTTATAGACCCCCCGCAGCTTGGTGATGTTGAGCTCGATCAGGTCGCGCGAGATGCTGGACTGGGTGGATTCGATCCCCAGCCGGCCGAGTTCCCGGCGCAGCCCATACTGATTCCCGATCCTCTTGGTCCGGATGATCTCGCCCAAGGCGGCCTGCCTGTCCTTTTTACTCACTTTTATTCGCATATTTCTGCATATATTAGGATATTTTGCATAATTATGCAACAAATTCTTTTTGTAGCCGAGATCGCCCAACACCTTGATAACATCCGAGAGGACGGGTTAAGATGTATACAAGATGAGATTACTTCTAAAAACTCTCGCAATCATTTTGCTGGTCTCGGGGCCGGGAACGACGGGGCTGGCTGCCTTGCCCTTTCAAGACCAACTCGTCATCCCCGAAGTCCCCAAAGAAGAGCGGATCTGTTTCGCGCTCTACACCGTTCACGACGACACGCTCAAGCTCACGGCCCAGCTTTATCCCCTGGGCAACGTGGATGCCATTGAGGTCCACCTAGAGATCGAGCGGGACGGCCAATGGGACAGGATCGCCACCTCCGAGGTCATCTACCCGGGCTTCACGGCCCCCTTCCGCGTGGAGGGCTGGGACAGCTCCCGGGACATTCGCTACCGCGTCGCGCACCAGGACGCCGCTTTCTACGAGGGAACGATCAAGCGTGACCCCTGGGACAAGGACACGATCGTGGTGGCCGCCTTCACGGGGAATTCCATCTATCCCGGGCACGGCGGGGACATACCCAGGACAGACATCGTCGACAACCTGAAGAAGATCGAACCCGACCTGCTGTTCTTTTCGGGCGACCAGGTCTACGACCATGCACGACACCTGGCCGCCTGGCTCAAGTTCGGCCGGGATTTCGGAGAGATCATCCGCAACACCCCCACGGTCACGATCCCCGATGACCACGACGTGGGAATGTTCAACCTCTGGGGCGAAAACGGCAAAAAGTCGGCCTCCCGCGCGGGAGGCGACGGCGGGTATTTCATGCCGGTGGAGTATGTGAAGGAAGTGGAGCGGGCCCAGACCAGCCACCTGCCCGATCCCTATGATCCCACCCCCATAGACCGCGGCATCGGGGTCTACTACACGGACCTCACCGTGGGTGGCGTGAGCTTCGCGATCCTCGAAGACCGCAAGTTCAAGACCGCTCCTCTGGGCAGGACCCCGGAGCTGGGGCCGCGTCCCGACCACGTGACGGATCCGGACTACGATCCCCAAAGCCTGGATGTGCCGGGCACCAAGCTCCTGGGCGAGAGGCAGCTCGTTTTTCTGCAGGACTGGGCAACGGACTGGACAGGCTGTGAAATGAAGGCCGTGCTCTCACAGACCATCTTCTGCGGGGGCGCCCACATCCACGGCAAGGTGGGCGGACGGCTGCTGGTCGACCTGGACTCCAACGGATGGCCCCAGAGCGGCCGCAACCTGGCTCTGGCAGAGATGCGCAAGGCTTTTGCCGTACACATCGCGGGCGACCAGCACCTGGGCACGGTCTTCCATCATGGCATCGAGGATTGGAACGACGCCGTCTATTCGTTCTGCGTGCCCAGCATCGCCAACCTCTACCTGCGCTGGTGGGACCCGCTGGAACCGGGGAAGAACCGGGCGTCGGGCGCGCCCGCCTATACCGGAGAGTTCCTGGACGGGCTGGGCAACAAGGTCACCTTAAAAGCCGTTGCCAACCCCTCGCAGGAACGCAACGGGGGAAGCAAGCTCACCACACGGGCGGCCGGCTTCGGCATTGTCCGCTTCCACAAGAAGACCAGGGAGATCACCTTCGAGTGCTGGCCCCGCAATGTCGACGTCACGGTCCCCGGCGCGAAACAGTATCCGGGATGGCCCGTCACCGTCCGGCAGCAGGACAACTACGGACGGGACGCCAAAGGATTCCTCCCCGAGCTGGAGATCAGGGGCCTGACCGATCCCGTCGTCCAGGTCATCGACGAAGCGAGCGGCGAGGTCGTCTACACCCTGCGCATCAGAGGCACACGCTTCCGGCCCAAGGTCTTCCGGGATGGGATGTATACGATAAGGGTGGGTGACGGAGACAGATTTCAGGTCAGGGAGCACGTAAAGCCGGCGAAACCATCCGGCCGGGCCTTACCCGCTCTGGTGTTCGATTTCAGCACTTCTGCTGTTCAGATCGAGAATCGTCGAAGATAAGGCTCCCACGATGGACCCGGACCTTGAACCCCACAACCGTCTGGCAGGCCTCTTCCAGGCCCTCAAGGACATCCGCGGCATAGAATGTCTTCCTGCGGCTGCCGTTTTTCCGCACCGTAAAGAGAAAGCCGTTGTCGATGGTGTTGACCTGTATGCTGAAGGGATCCATTGGCGCCTCCATATATATACTAAGTCCCCTGCCCGGAAAAACAATCACCCCTAGGGGTGATATTGCAATAAAAATAGAGTCCAGGAGCAAACCTGAGTGGACAGCATGCTAGCTCTTATAATCAATGCAAAATTCTGATGAATCTATGGGTTATAGGAAATATCGACATTTTTTATGAATAAGTCAGGAAAAAGAAGGGAAAGATCATGACACATCGGGACGAGCTGGACAGGATATACAGGACCCGGAGCCCGGGAGACATCCCCTGGAACAGGGAAGCTCCGCCGCCTGCACTGGTCGAACTCGTCCAAAAAGCCAGGGTCAAGCCCTGCAAAACCATCGACCTGGGATGCGGAACAGGCAACCATGCCCTGTATCTTGCCGGCCGGGGATTCGATGTCACTGGGGTCGATTTCGCACCGTCAGCCATTGAGAAGGCCGAAGAGAAAGCCCGGGCTGCAGGGATCCGCGTCCAGTTCCTGTCCTCGGATGTGCTCGGCGACCTAAGCGAGGTAACGGAAACCTTTGAATTCGCCTATGACTGGCAGCTCCTGCACCACGTCTATCCCGAGCACAGGCAACAATACGTGCGGAACGTGGGCCGGCTCCTGGTGCCGGGAGGCAGGTATCTGTCCGTCTGCTTCAGTGAAGACGATC
>JAUXEH010000100.1 GCA_030620655.1 Candidatus Aminicenantota bacterium
ATAGGAAGAGGAGCAGCCAGAGGCCCAGGAGCAGCCACCCAAACCGGTAAACGCCGAAGGGGTAGATGCCGACATAGGCCAGCCCCGCCAGGACCAGGCACAGGCTGCCGAGCACGGCCATGTAGGCCCAGGTCGTGGCAGCCAGAAGGGCGTTCCCCGTCAAGATGCGGATCATGACACTCTGGTACACGATAAATAGAGTGGTGCTGGCTAACACCAGAGCAAACTTTGCCCCTATGATCTTTTTGCCTCCCAAAGGGAGCGTCTGCAGGAAACGGTAGCCGTTGGTCTTGTTTTCCAGGTTTTCGTGCGCCCACAGAGCGCCCAGCACCATCCAGATGAGGTAGACCCCCTGATAGAATATGTAGATGGGGTTTTCGGGATCCGGGCCGGTGATCCGGTCGTGATTGAGCAGGGGAAACACAAGCACCGCATACAACCCCAGGAAGAACACATACATGACCGAGAACTTCTTGATCAGGCGCAGCATGTCAGCCTCCGTTAACCAGGGCGATCAGGATATCGTCCAGCCCCACATTCTCCACCCGGATGTCTCCGCTGGATATGCCGGCGGCCAGGTCGTCTTTTAGGGCCTGATAATTGCGGGTGATCCCCGTGCTTCCGAACATCTGAGTCTCCACCCTCTCCAGGGATTCCCGCACCCTGTCCGGCATCGCACCCTGCTTGAAATGGATGATTTTCCAGTTGGACAGGAGCTCGTCCTGGGAGGCGAATAAGGCGATGCGGCCCTGGATCATGTAGACGATGTAATCGGCGATCCTCTCGGTGTCGTCGGTTATGTGGGAGGAGATGAGCACGGTCTTGTTTTCCTCAGAGGCGGCAGAGTGCAGCAGGTCGAGGACATCCCGCCTCACGACCGGATCGAGACCGGAGGTGGGCTCATCCAGGATGATGAGATCGGGTGCGTGGGAGAGGGCGATCGCCAGGGACAGCTTGACCCGCATGCCCTTGGAATACTTCTTGATCCGCTGTTTGGGCGGAAGCTCGAATCGGTCCAGGAATGTGGCGTATGTCTCGGGTTCCCAGGCGGTGAAAAAATGGGAGACGAACCGCCCTGTCCAGTCTGCACTGCGCTGTTCGTAGAAAAACTGCTCTTCGCCCACATATCCGACGCGGTTTTTAATCTGCAGTTCATGCCGGTCATGCCCGAGTCCGAAGATCTCAATGCGACCCGAATCCGGACAGATCAGGTTCATAATCAGCTTGATAGTGGTCGTCTTGCCGGCTCCGTTGGGTCCGATGAGGCCTGTCACGTACCCTTTGGAAACCTCCAGATCTATGTGGTCCAGGACGAATTCCTGGTAGGATTTTTCGATTTTTTGCAGTCGTAAAATATGTTCCATTCGTATTCTCCTCGTTCGCTTACATGAAACACAGAAACACAACCAGGAAGATCAGTGCCATAAGGATCAACACCTTCGCCTCGATGATTCCTCGTATTTTGTTCATTCCTCTTCTCCCAATTCGTTTATGATGTCCACCAGGTCCGACGGTTCGATCCCGAACCGTTTCCCGGTGTGCAATATCTTACGGATCTCATCCCGCGACTCAACGAGTTTTTCCTGGCGCAGCTTTTCCCGGTTGATATCGGCCACGAAAGATCCCAGGCCCGATCGGGTGAGGATGTAGCCCTCGTTTTCCAGGTCGGCATAGGCGCGTTTGATGGTGATCTCACTGATCTTCAGCTCCCGGGCCATCTCCCGGATGGAGGGAAGTTTGGCTTCCGGCTTCAGGGTGCCGTCGGCGATGGCATCCTTGATCTGATCCATGACCTGTTTGTACATCGGGTCCGGATTCAGCGGTGAAATCAGAATAAACATTTCGCTTCGGCCTCCAGTGAGTATATTGAATATACACAGTATACGAGGCAAACACGCCTCTGTCAAGTTTTTTCTCAAAAAATGATTTTTACTAAATTACTCTGGATAATTCACGAGTCGAGTTTGCTGGGGTAGGTTGGGACGGGGGTAGGCGTGAAATGCGAATCATTAGGTTTTGGGGTATAATGACGCCATGATAGAGATCCCGCTCGTACTCATCGGATACGGTAATGTGGGCAAGGCGTTCCTTAAACTAGTCCTGGAAAAAAAGGAAAACATCCGGCTCCGCTATGACCTGGGCCTGGAGGTGGTGTCTGTCCTGCGCCGCCGGAGGGGGTGTTTCTGCGAAGAGGGGATATCACTCCCTGAGTGGGAGGAGCCTGCCTGGGAGGCGGGGCTGGACTTGGGCCGTGTGATGGAGAGATCGGACCCCGGGGTGGTGGTCGAGTGTGCCGCCTCCTCCTCACAGACCGGTCAACCCGGACTCGGATTGATGCGTGCCGCCTTCGCGGCCGGCTGGCATGTCGTGACGGCGGACAAGGGGCCTCTCATCTCTTTCCTTCCCGAGCTTCGGTCCCTGGCCCGGGGCAAGGACCTCAGGCTGCAGATCAGCGGTGCCACGGCCGCGGCCCTTCCCACCCTGGATACGGCACTGGTCTCCCTGGCGGGGGCGGAGATCGAATCGTTCGAAGGCATCCTGAACGGGACCTCCAACTACATCCTGATGCGCATGGAGGAGGGGCTCGATTTCGCGAACGCTCTGGCCGAGGCCCAGGACAAGGGGATCGCTGAACCCGATCCCACTCTGGATGTGGGGGGCTGGGACACGGCTGCCAAGGTCCTCCTGCTCACGAATTCCCTCATGGAACAGGACCTCGGCATGGAAGATGTCACGGTACGGGGAATCACCGACATCCCGGTTCCCATGAGCGAGGAAGCGGCCGAAAAGGGGAAATGTATCAAACTTCTGGGCCGGATGAAAAGGGAGGGATCGACCCTGCGTTTAGAGGTCAAGCCGGAGATTCTGGAGGCGGGTCATCCGCTCTTCCCCGTGAACGGGACGGAGAAGGGCATCACGTTCCAGACCGACAGCATGGGGCGTATCTCGGTGATCGGGGGCCGGTCGGATCCGCGCGGCGCAGCCGCTGCCCTGCTCAAGGATCTCATCAATATCTACCGCTGACTGGGGGACGTTCCCCGGATATCGCTTTACTCTTCGGGAGATTTCTGGTAATTTAGTCTCCCTCCACAGGCCTTGCTGCGGAGAGGTGTCCGAGTGGCTTAAGGAGCACGCTTGGAAAGCGTGTGTGCGGGTTGTCCCCGTACCATGGGTTCGAATCCCATCCTCTCCGCCACCCTTGTTCCTTCTTATCCGTCGAAGTCTTTGATCTTTGGGTATTTCTTGAAGAACTCGCGTGTGGTCAGGCCGACGGTGCCGCTCATCAAAGCCAGGCCTATGAGGTTGGGAAAGGCCATGAGGGCGTTAGCGATGTCCCCGATGTAGAAGGCCAGCTTGAGGGAGATGATGGAACCCGTGAAGATCAGGGCGACGAAGATCACGCGGTAGGGACGGGTGACCCGGGTACCGAACAAAAATTTCATGCACTGCTCGCCGTAGTAGTACCAGCCGATCAAGGTGGAGTAACCGAAGAGCAGCGAGGAAAAAGCGACTACCAGCCCGCCTACGATCGGCACGGATTTCGAAAAGGACGCGGCTGTCATGGCCGTCCCGTCCAGCCCGCTCTGCCACATGCCGGTCGACAGGTTGATGAGGGCCGTTACGGTGCATACCACGATGGTGTCGATAAACACCTCGCCCACACCGATCAGGCCCTGATGAACCGGAGAGGGTGTCTGCGCGGCCGCATGGGCGATGGGCGCGCTCCCCAGGCCGGCCTCGTTGGTGAGCAGGCCCCGGCGGAAGCCGTGCTGGATGGCCATCTTGACACCCGCACCCATGAAACCTCCGGCGGCGGCGGTCGGAGAGAAAGCCTTTTTGAAGATCAGCAAAAATACCGCCGGAATTTCGGTGATGTGGGTGAAGATCACGATGAATCCGAAGACGAAGTAGATGATGATCATGATGGGGACCAGGCGTTCGGCCACGGCGCCGATGCGTTTGATCCCGCCGATGATGACCAGGCCCACGGCAAAGGCGACGAGGAGGCCGACGATGTACTTGGGAACCCCAATCTCGCTCTCGAACGCCAGGGCCATCTGGTTGGCCTGCATCATGTTGCCCGTGCCGAAGAGCGCGGCGAACGCGCCGCATATGGCAAAGGCGGGCGCCAGGATCTTGGCCAGCCATTTTATGCGCACACCGTTCTTGATGTAGTACATGGGACCGCCGGCGATACTGCCGTCCGCGTATTTCTCGCGGTACTTGACGCCCAGCAGGGCCTCGCTGTACTTGGTGGCCATGCCCACGAACCCGCAGATCCACATCCAGAAGATGGCCCCTGGACCCCCTGTGAACAGGGCGGTGGCCACGCCTCCGATGTTGCCGTTGCCCACGGTGGCGGCCAGGGCGGTGGCCAGGGCGGCGAAGGGCGAGACATCGCCTTCCAGTTTCTTTTTGCCGATCTTCTTGCCCAGTAAGCCGGCGAAGATCAGCTTCATGCCTTCGCCCAGGCGGCGGAACTGGATGGATCCGGTTTTTATGGTCAGCCAGAGCCCGACAAAGAACAGGATGGGGACCATGAAGGTCCACATGTTGCTGGCGGTGGAATCGACCCAGAGTGACAGGCTGTCATATAATCCTTGCATGGGGAGGCTCCTTGGGGAGAGGGCGGGATGAATTCCGGCTGGTGCCGGCCGGCGGGATATGCGTACTCAATATCTCTGTCATAGGTCAAAGATAGCTTATAACATAATTCGTGGGAAACCCGCAACCAAGACAGGCCAAATTTAGTGGTTTTTTTTACAGGCATCTGCTATAAATATTATCTCAAGGAGGATGTTCGATCATGACCGAAAAATGTGATTCCCGGTTCTTCAAAGACATGGAGGATATCTACGGAGCGCACAATTACCATCCCCTGGATGTCGTGCTGACCAGAGGCAAGGGGATCTGGGTGTGGGATGTCGAAAACAACAAATACCTGGACTTCCTCAGCGCCTATTCGGCCGTCAATCACGGCCACTGTCACCCGCGCATCCTCCGGGCCCTGAACGAGCAGGCCAAGAAGCTGACACTCACGTCCCGGGCCTTCCGCAACGAGCAGTGGCCGCTGCTGGCCAAAGAGATGAGCACGCTGACCGGATTTCAGATGGTACTGCCCATGAATTCCGGGGCGGAGGCTGTGGAGACTGCAATCAAGGCCGCCCGGATGTGGGGCTACCAGACAAAGCAGATCCCAGAGAACCAGGCTGAGATCATCGTGTGCGAGGACAACTTCCACGGCCGCACCACCACCATCATCAGCTTTTCCACCGAACCTCTGTACCGGAAATATTTCGGTCCCTTCACGCCGGGTTTCAAGGTGATCCCGTATGGAAGCCCGGAGGCCCTGGAGGAGGCCATTACCCCCAACACGGCCGCCTTCCTGGTGGAGCCCATCCAGGCCGAGGCCGGGATCCTGATCCCCCCCGATGGCTACCTGAGGCGGGCGCGGGATATCTGTCGGGCGAACAATGTCCTTTTCATGGCGGACGAGATCCAGACAGGCCTGGGGCGGACCGGCCGGCTTTTCGCCTGCGAACATGAGGGTGTGGTACCGGATGTCATGATCATCGGGAAGTCCCTGGGGGGAGGCGTCTACGTCATATCCGCTGTCCTCTCGCAGCGGGAGGTCCTGGGCCTTTTCACGCCGGGAACGCATGGTTCGACCTTCGGCGCCAATCCACTGGCCTGCGCCGTGGCGCGTGAGGCCCTCAAGGTGCTGCAGGAGGAGGAGATGGTCGAGAATGCCGCCCAGATGGGAGACTATTTCATGGACAGGCTGAGGTCTCTCAAGAGCCGGCATATCCGCACCGTGCGCGGACGGGGCCTGCTCGTCGGGATCGAGCTGGAGCCCGAAGCCGGCGGCGCGCGCCGCTTCTGTGAAGCCCTGGAAAAGGAAGGACTGCTCTGCAAGGAGACGCACGAACACGTCATCCGTTTCGCGCCTCCCCTGATCATCAAGAAAAAAGACCTGGATTGGGCCTACAAGCGGGTCAAGAAGGTCTTTAAAGATTTGGACTGACCCCGCAATGATGAGAAGACTTGCACTGCTGCTCGGCTTTGTGATTCTGGCCGCAGGGTGTGTTATATATGTGCCCCGGGACTACACGGGAGACGTCCCAAACACCGGGGATCGCGGCAGGTACGACTATCGGGGAAGCCGGTACCCAGGTGAACTCGGGCCGGAATATTTCTATGACACCCTGAGTCCGTTCGGCTTCTGGGTTCGACGCTCGCCCTACGGGTATGTCTGGATCCCGCACAGCACGGCCTACGGCTGGCGGCCTTACACATCCGGGCGCTGGTTGTGGACAGATCACGGGTGGACCTGGGTCTCGGGTTATGAATGGGGTCAGGTCTGCTTCCACTACGGGCGCTGGGGATGGGATGCGGCCCTGGGATGGTACTGGGTTCCCGGATTTAGGTGGGGCCCGTCCTGGGTAGCCTGGAGGTATGGGCCCGGGCACATCGGCTGGGCTCCTCTGCCTCCCGACGTCCGCTTCGAGGTCGGTGTTGGGATCTCATCACTGCCATATGCCCTGAGCGACCGGTACTGGGTGTTCGTAGAGGATAGGTTTTTCTACGATACCCGGTTGTCCCCCCATGTCATCCCACCGGAGCGGAACCTGACCTTTGTCCGGGCCAGCCAGCTGCGGATGGACATATCGGTCCAGGGAGAGCGGATCCTCAATAGAGGTTTGGAAAAGAGTCGGGTGAGCGACCTCAGCGGCCGGGGGATCACCGAGCATCGGCTGCGGCAGTCCCAAACCCCAGGAAGACCCGAGATCCATACCGGGTTCCTGTACGTGTATTCGCCCCGGGTGAGAGACAAAGAGTCCTATGTGCCGCCCCGGGTGCTCGATTCCTCAGAGGTCCGCGACCGGGTCATAGAACGCAAGATGGAGGGCTACA
This sequence comes from Candidatus Aminicenantota bacterium, assembly GCA_030620655.1. Classification (GTDB taxonomy): domain Bacteria; phylum Acidobacteriota; class Aminicenantia; order Aminicenantales; family Aminicenantaceae; genus JAUXEH01. The sequence goes on from JAUXEH010000100.1 coordinate 6,916, forward strand.
GAGAAAAGAGCGGGCAGCCGCTGGAGGAAGAGATCCGCCAAATTCAGGGGCAGGAGCGGAAAAAACTGGAAGAGAGCCAGCAGAAAGAGATCGAGCGCCTGGTACGACAGACTGAAGAGGAAAAAAACAAGGCGAAAACACGGACCGAGCGAGACAGGGTCGAACAGGAGAGCAAGGAAAGGCTGAGCAGGGCAAAGACCCGGCACGAGACGGAGCAGACAGAGATCAAGAACAGGCAGACGAAGGAGCGCGAAAAGGTCTCGAAGTCGACCGCGACGAAGAAGAAAAAGAGGTAGAGGAACATTTTATTTCAGAGGGAAGTGTGCTAATATATCTTACCCGTAGATAGGATCGAAAACTCCGCATCCTCACCCGGATTCAACGGATCGAACACATGAGCTATTTAGTGTATGCCCGAAAGTATAGGCCGATGAGCTTCGACGAGATGATCGGGCAGCAGGGCGTGAAACAGACGCTCAAGAACGCCATACAGAACCAGCGTGTCGCCCAGGCCTACATCTTTTCCGGGACCCGGGGAGTGGGGAAGACCACGGCCGCCCGCATCCTGGCCAAGGCCCTGAACTGCAAGGAAGGGCCCACCCCCACGCCGTGCAATGTCTGCGAATTCTGCACCGAGATCAACGAAGACCGGTCGGTGGATGTGATCGAGATCGACGGCGCCTCCAACACCGGCGTGGACGACGTGAGGTCCCTGCGCGAAGGCGTGCAGTACAAGCCCATCCACTGCCGCACCAAGGTCATCATCATCGATGAGATCCACATGCTGTCCAAGTCCGCCTTCAACGCCCTGCTCAAGACACTGGAAGAGCCGCCGCCCAACACGGTGTTTATCTTCGCCACCACCGAGTTCCACAAGGTGCCGGCGACCATCGTGTCCCGCTGCCAGCACTTCGAGTTCAAGCGGATCTCCCATTCCGAGATCATAGATCAACTGCGCTGGATCGCGGGTAAGGAGGGCATCACCATCTCGGATCCGGGGCTCAACCTGATCGCCGATGCGGCGGAGGGAAGCCTGCGCGATGCCCAGAGCCTGCTGGACCAGGCAGTCGCCTTTTCCGGAGACCGGGTGAAGGACGAAGACCTCAAGGAGATCCTGGGCACCATCAGTCGTGACCTCCTTTTCCAGTGTTCCTCATCCGTACTGGAGGAGGAGCCGGACCGGATATTCACGCTGGTGGAAACGGTCACAGACAGCGGCTATGACCTGCGCAGGTTCCATGAAGAGCTTATCCGGCATTTCCGCGATCTGCTGCTTGTCCGTTCCGTCAAAAACGCGGAGGAGCTGATGCCCTTCACGGCCGAAGAAATCCAGGGATTGAGGACTGAGGCCGCAAAAGCCGGGCCCGAAGACCTGCTGCGGTATCTTCTTTCTCTCCAACAGGGTGAACAGGGCCTGAAGTTCTCTTCCCATCCCCGCATCTATCTGGAAGCCATGCTGGTCAAGCTCTGCCACTACCGCAGGCTCACGCCCTTGGAGGACCTGTTGAAACAGGTGCAGGAACTGAGCGGACGGGGCCCGGCGATGCCCGAACGGGAAACCCGGGTGCAGCCGAAAGTCAAACCGGCTGAGCCGAAATCGAGGCCTGCGCTGCAGGCCGTCCCCGAGGCTGCCACGCCACCGGTGCCCTCTCCCTCCCTCCCTCCTTCCAGGAAGGCGGAGGTAAGCCGGGCGCCTCAGAAAGAAACGCAGCCGGTCGAGCCGCGGCCGGTAGGCCGCCCGCCTGAGTCCGGGAACAGCACACCCGCGGATGATGTGCTCAAAGATCCGGCGGTGAAGAGCTTCATGCAGACGTTCAAGGCGCAGATCCTGTCCATCGAACCCAAGAAAGGCGAGAAAGTCGCCACCAGGGACTTCAAAGATCTGGTGGATTAGAGGAGATCATCATGAAAGGCATGGGTAACCTGCAAAAAATGCTCAAACAGGCCCAGGAAATGCAGGAGAATATGCAGCGCGAGCTGAGCGAGATGCGAGTGGAGGGTTCCTCCGGAGGCGGCATGGTCGTCGTCACCCTGGACGGTACCAAGAGCCTGTTGTCCGTCAAGCTCGATCCCGAGGTCGTGGACAAGGACGACGTGGAGATGCTTGAGGACCTGATCACAGCCGCCTTCAACGATGCCGGCGCCAAGGTCGACGAGGAAGTCTCCCAGAAAATGGGCGCCATGGGAGCCGGTCTCAAAATCCCGGGGCTGTTCTGATGCTGGAAAAAGACCACCCCCTCCAGCGCCTTATCGGGGAGATCAAGAAGATCCCCGGCATCGGGGCAAAATCCGCCCAGAGGATCGCGTTCTACTTGATCGGGCTGCCTCAAGCGGAGGCGGACAGTCTGGCCGATGCCATAAAGGATGCCAAGCGCAAGCTCTTTTACTGTTCCGTTTGCAACAGCCTGACCCACCGGGATCCCTGTTTTCACTGCACCAAGGAATTGGACGGGGATGAGACCTTGTGTGTGGTCGAGGAGCCGTTCAACATCGCTTCCATCGGGCGTACAGGTGTCTTCAAGGGGCGTTATCATGTCCTGTTGGGAGCCCTGTCCCCGCTGAAGGGGGTGGGTCCCGATGAGTTGAAGGCCGATCAGCTGGTCGCACGCGTAAGGGAA
>JAUXEH010000273.1 GCA_030620655.1 Candidatus Aminicenantota bacterium
AACCGGGGGTGCTGGATCCAGAGGTCGACGGCGTCCTGCACACTGCCCACGATGGCGGCATCTCCCAGGGCCGAAAGCTGGTGTTCGATCCCTGCGTCGGCACGGATGTTCGCCTTCAGCCTCCCCAGCACGCGGGTGTCGTCGATCAGGGAGGAGGGGAGGGGGGCCTGTTCCCGGGGGTGGAGCAGGAGGAACCGGCCCTTGAGCGGCTTCCCGTCTTCTTTTTGTAAAATCCGGCGCAGGTCTCCGGCCTTGAGCAGGGCGGCACTGGCCTCCTCTTTGTAGAAAACATCGATGAGGGATGTGTGTTCTTCCGTGGTCTCGATGAGGTCCGCCAGCTGGCCCATGGCTTCGGGCAGAGCGGGCACTTCGGACGCACGGGCCTCCTGTTCCTTGAGCCTTTCCAGGGCATGCAGATGGTGCGACTTCTTATCGAGCTCGGCCTGGAGCGTGCTTCTCAGGCCTTCCATCTGCTCCAGCTCTTTCCGGGCGGAATCGCGCTGTTCCTCCCGCTTCTCCAGGTTTTTCGCGGTCTGTGCGTCCCGGGCTTTGACCTGAGCCAGTACCGACTCCCTGTCTTGCAACCGGGAGGCCTTCTCCGCCCGGGCGTTCTTCTGCGCTGCCAGCTCTTTGTTCAGCTTCTCTCCCTGGATGGTGGTGAGCTCCAGCTCTTTCTCGTAACGGGCGGCCTCGTTTCTAACCTCGGTCTGGGAAGAGAGCCTCCGGAGATATTCCTCCCGATACTCTTCGATGCGCTTCTCCCGGTCTCTCATTTCCTGGAGGGCACCCGCCTGGGCTTTTTCTGCGGACTCCAGGGCTTTTTTCTTTTCCTGCAGCCGGGCGCTCAGCTGCTCCAGGTTGCTCCGGACCTCCCGGCGCTCTTTTTCCAGGCCCTCCCGTTCCTGTTCCAGCTCGGCCCGGCCCGCCTCGGCCGCGGCCTTTTTCTCCATGAAATAGTCCTCCCGCTTTTCCTCGCGCTCCTTTTCCGCTTCGGTGCGGGAGAGCTGCGCTTTGAGCGCGTAGAGTGAGTCCTTGTCCTCCTGGAGCCGCCTCTCGAAGTCCCAGGCCTGTTTGCGCTGCTCGGCCAGGTGTTTCTCCTCCTCCTTGATCCTATGGATGATGCCGTTCTCTCTCTCGAGCCTCTTGCGGTAGCCGGTGGAAGCCTCCCTCTGGCCGGTCTCCAGGCCCTCGATCTTCTGCCTGTAGACCGACAGCGTCAGCTCCCGGATGTGCTCGCGCAGCTTGCGGTAGCGGATCGCAGCCTGGGCCTGGCGTTTTAAGGAATCGGTGGCTTTTCCCACCTCGTGGATGATGTCCTCGAGCCGGAGCAGGTTCTGCTCGCTGCTGTCCAGCTTGTTCTGGGCCTGGCGTCTCTTGTCCTTGTAAAAGGCCGTGCCGGCGGCTTCTTCGAGCAGTTGCCGCTTCTCCATGGGCTTCGAGGTCACGAACAGACCCACGCTGCCCTGTTCGATCACGAAATAGTCCGTGTCCCCGATGGCATTCAGGTGCAGGGCCTCCTGGATGTCCTTCAGGCGGGTCACCTTGCCGTTCATCCGGTATTCGCTTTCGCCGGATCGGAACAGCCGGTGATTGATGATCAGGTCTTCCTTGTCCGATTCCTTTTCTTCGCCCAGGACGATGGCCACATCCGCCATGCTCATGGGCGGCTGGTGGGCGTTGCCGTTGAAAATGTTCTCTCCGGTGCGTTCCCCGCGCTGAGCACGCAGGCGCCGCCCGCGCAGGGTCCAGAGCAGGGCATCCACGATGTTGCTCTTCCCCGTTCCATTGGGGCCGATGATGGCGGTGATCCCGGGATGGAACAGGAGCCGCGTCCGGTCCGAAAACGATTTGAACCCGTGCAGCTCGAGCTTTTTGATGATCATGCCTTCTTCCTGGTATCCGCTTGACTATTCCATTTTTATGGGCTAATAATGATGTGCTCGTAAAGGTGACATTTTAATCAATTTTCGCGCAATGTCAAAGGCCAGTGTAGCTCAGTGGTAGAGCAACTGATTCGTAATCAGTAGGTCGGGGGTTCGAATCCCCCTGCTGGCTTTCTTTTTTGGAAAACCGATGGTGAAGCATCTGAAGGCGTGTTTATATGCCAGGGCCGCGCTCCTGTTCCTGGTTTTGGCGGTGGCGGCTCAGATCTTTGTCTCATGTCAATTCCCCGAGAAACGTGATTCCCGCAGAGTCGTTTTGGATCTTATTGAGGATTTTCCCTTCCTGGAGCCGGTCGAGCAGACCGGCCGCATCGATTTCAGCAGTGGAAAGGCGAGCCCTTTTCTGCTCGAGGGGTGGGGAGGGCTCTACGCAGGCCGTGGATTGTGGGCGGCGGCCCTATCGTCTCGGTTGAGATTTTTCAGCTTCAGCCCCGATTCACATCAGAGGGTCGTGATAAGATGCGCCCCCTGCATAGGGCCCGAATCACAGAAACAGCGCATGGAGGTTTATCTCAATAATGATGATGAAGTTATCGCCGGCCTAAGCCTGGAGCCGGAGTCCGCGGAATATGCCTTGAATTTTCCCCGGGATAAGATCGTAAGGGGCGAAAACATCATCACTTTCAGATTCAGCCACCTGGAAAAGCCCGATGCACAGGATCCTGCCGCGGAAAGAAAGGATTCCCAGGCAGTGTACTTTGAATGGATAAGCTTCCCGGATGCCGGGTCGAGCCGGAAACATATATATCGACAGGAGGACTCGATCCTTATCAATCCCCTGGCCAAGATGCGGTATCATCTCAGGGTGCCGGAAGAGGGCCGACTCAAGTTTGCACTGGATTTCCCCGATCAGCCGCGGGCCCCGGAAACCCTGGATGTCGATCTGACTTTTTCGGTGTCCATCCAGGAAGAAGGTTCTTTATCCGAGATGATTTTCGAAGAACACATGACGGCCGCTTCCGTATCGAGAAAACGACATGAGGTGGATCTTGCGCGCCACGCCGGCCGGATCGTACAGCTGACCTTCCAGCTGAAGTGCCCGGCATACCCCGGCACAACGCCGAACACCATCTATGCCAGGATAGGCAGGCCCACGGTCCAAGGGTATGACAGGATTCCCAGGCCCTCCGGCGCCATTTCAAAAAGGCCTGAGCTGAGGGGAATCGAGAAGAGCAATCTTATCTTCATCATCCTGGATGCGGCCAATCCCACACATTTCGGCAGTTATGGATACGAGCGGGACACCACCCCGAACATGGACCGGCTGGCCCGCGAAGGGGTTCTTTTTTCCTGGGCGTTTGCCCATGCCCCCAACACCCGGGCCTCCACCGCATCTCTCTTCACCTCCACCTACCCACCCGCACACAGGGTGATCGCTCCGGATACGATGCTGTCCGACTCGGCTGTTTCGTGGGCGGAGGGGCTGAGAGAGGCGGGAATCAAGACCTTGGCCGCGACCTCCAACATCCAGGTCTCTCCTGTTTATAACCTGCTTCAGGGATTTGAGGAAAGCGCGGAGCTGTACCAGGATAAAAAAGGCGGGGTCGTCCTCGCCCAGGAGTTTCTACCACCGGTAGAGGAATGGGTAGAGAAATACCGGGCGGAGCAGTTCTTCATGTACCTGCATATCCTGCAGCCCCATGCCCCCTATAACCCTCCTCCTCCGGCCGAAGGAACTTTTTCATCCGGCTATCAAGGGCCGCTGAAAGATGTCCGGCGCCTCAATCCCCGGACGATCCAACTGCTGGACCTCCGTCCTGAGGATCTGGCTTACATCGTCGCCAAATATGACGAAAATCTGCTGTATGCCGATTCCTTTGTGGGAGATCTCATCGACTTGCTGAGCCGGAACGCCCTGCTGGAAGACACGATCCTGCTGATCACGGCCGACCACGGAGAGGCATTCCATACGCACGGACATGTCGGACACAGCTCTTCCGTCTATGATGACGAGATCCGCGTTCCCCTGATCATGAGGTTTCCTCTCAAGTATAACCTCGGCGGGAAAAAGATCGAGGCCGTCGTCCAATCCATCGATCTGATGCCGACGTTTCTGGATCTGTTCGGCATCCGGCATACCGGGCAGAAAATGCAGGGCAGGAGCCTGCTGCCCGTGCTCTTAGATCAGAGCGAAAGAGTCCATGAGGATATTGCGACGTTTTTCGGCCGGCTCTCTCCCGACGGCACCCAGGTGGCCTCGGCTCTCAGGGGGGAGAGGTACAAGTTTATCGAGTACAGGTCCAAGAGGTTATTGTTCGATCTGCAGGACGACCCTGCCGAGCAGAACAACGTCTATCTTTCGAAGCCGGTCATCGCCGGGTATTACGTACAAAGGCTAAAAAAACTCCAGAAGGAGTGGTCAAAGGGGCAGGGATTGGCCGCGGAGTCGAAGATCAATCTGGATGAAGACATCAAGGAGCAGCTCCGGTCTTTGGGTTACATCAAGTAACCGGATGGCTTCCTTATCAGCTTACCCGACTGATCTAACCTGTGTATGAAATATCATGTCATCACTCGAGCTCACCAAATTCTGTATCGGCATTTTTTATCAAT
>JAUXEH010000357.1 GCA_030620655.1 Candidatus Aminicenantota bacterium
CATCCGGAAACTGGTGGTGCGGGCCCTGAAGCGGCCGATGCGGTCTGCGCGGGACCACTCGGTCTTGACCTGCAGGACTTTGCCCTGTGGATGATCGAGACAATCTGCCACCCAAGGCTCTGATTTGGCCTCCGAAGGAGAAAGGAAGGGGGCTCCTTCGCAGCAACTTTCGGTCGTCATCGTACGTTTCCTCACTGCCCCGGTACCTGAAGGACCGGTGGCACAGTTCCTATTGTTCATAGAAATCGAGGCAAGAGAATTCCTTATTGGCGTGTTTTTGCCGCTAAAAATGAGCCTTTAAGGTGAAATAAATGGGCATATAAGAGGTTAAGTGTATTTTTTTCAATAAGATTTCGAGGTCCGTCCCCATATAGGAGACTAGAAATAATACCTCAGTGTAATCAGCCCTGACCAGGCAGAGAGAATGTTGTCACCGACGCGCAGGGGAGCCCGGCTGTGGTTCCCTTCCAGGCCGACGCTGAATTCCCGGCGTCCCGTGTAGGCGATCTTGAACAGGACCTGCCGGACATCCTTGATCAGGTCGTCCGAGCCCTCCGGGTAGGACTCGTATTGGAATCCCAGATTGAATCCGATGGGGATGTTTGTCCCAGGCTTCAGGTCGATGCTGGCAAGACCTGTCAGGGACAGCACGGTCTCGCTCTCTCCCCTGACGAAGACCGAGTCGGTCGTGCCCAGCTTTGCCGAGGCCATCAGGCCCACCCAGTCACTGGGTGCATAGGCAAAATGGAGGCCGGCGTTATAGCGGTCCGCAGGGACGCGCTTCGTGATCTTGTTGTCCGGCGCGATCCCTCCCTCCAGGATGATGCGCTGGACAAACGTGAGGATGTCCACGCCGAAGTATTTGGATCGTCTGTAGCTGGCCGAGGCCGAGAGCAGGAACCTGTCGTTCTGCCAGAGCCGGGCCAGGCCCCCCAGCTCGAACCCGAAGACGCCAGTGAGCCCTTGGGAGAGGATCGACTCCGGATTGATGCCCATCCTTCCCATTCCTTCCACTTGGGTCCAGAGAGAGAGCCAGCGGTTCAGCGCCTGACGGTACTCCATCCTCAGGAGCATGTAGGCCAGGTCACCTTTTATGGTTGTAACAGGTTCTCCCTCAAAATCATAAATGGTGATGTCCGTATTGGGGGCGACCCCGAATCCAGTGGCCGTGTGCACAAAGGAGCTGATGAAGGGATCTGTGATAAAGGTAGACAGGACGAACCTGTGCCCGTTGAGCATGGGAAGCTTGCGGTCGGTCTTGATGAGGGGCTCGTCCGCCTCCTGTTCCGTGCTGAAAGCGTGAGGTGTAATAATCCCAAGCAGCAGCAGGGCACTCAAACAGAAAACGAGGTTCCTCCGATGACTATCACACCTTTGTCGCCCCATCCTGAGTCTGGTCATGTCTCCCTCCTTTAGAGAGCAGGCCTCTTTTGACCTGAATTATCCAGGTCAATTGCCCTGATAATATACGGATGTTCCTGTTGCGTCAACCGCGCGAGCCAAGCGAAGCGATCTCAAGTCATTGCGAGCGACCAGAGGGAGCGCGGCAATCTCGGGGATTGCTTCGTCCCTGCCGGGCCTCACAATGACATGGACGGGGGTCCACGGCCCCGGGGAGCACAAGCAGGCCGCCGCAGCCGACAACATTTTAGGTGTTTATTGCGTCTGTATATAGGGAGGCCGCTCATCCCGAGGGCGGCCGGGAGCAGAGAAGGGGATAAGGGAAGATAAGCGGGCCGGAGTGCGTCCAATAGAGTAGAAAGTGCTTTTACAATGTGTAGAAAGTACAATATAATGGCCGAGGATAAGCAACTGAAAAGGTGCGATTTTCGTATAAGTATATGAAGAGAGAATAAGAGAGTTCCAGACATGAAGTGCACACACTGCGGCGCCGAAAACCCTGGCGACACACGCTTCTGCGGACAGTGCGGCACCTCTCTGTTCGAATCAAAGACAGCCTCCGACGAAGACGCCCTGGAGGCGCCCACCCAGACGCTCATCACATCCACCAACAAGATCCGCATCGGCGCCAATTTTGCCGACCGCTACCACATCCTCGAGGAGCTGGGCCAGGGAGGGATGGGACGGGTCTACAAGGCTCTCGACACGCAGGTGGACGAGAAGCTGGCCATCAAGATCCTGAAACCAGAGGTGGCGGCGGATGAGAAATCGCGTGAGCGCTTCCGCAACGAGCTCAAGACCACCCGCCAGATCTCACACCGGCACATCTCCCGGGTCTATGACTTCAGCGAGGCGGACGGGCAGTCCTACATCACCATGGAATATGTCTCCGGTGAGGACCTGAAGAGCCTGATCCGCCGGATCGGGCTGCTCACGCCGGGCAAGGCCGTCTTCATCGGCCGCCAGATCACGGAAGGATTGGCCGAGGCCCATCGGCTGGGCGTTATCCACCGCGACCTCAAGCCCCACAACATCATGCTCGACAAGGAGGGCAACGTCCGCATCATGGATTTCGGCATCGCCCGCTCCTTCCAGAAGACGGGCATGACCGATACCGGCGTCATCATCGGTACCCCGGAATACATGTCGCCCGAACAGGTGGAGGGCAAAGAGGTCGACCGGCGCTCCGACATCTACTCTCTGGGTATCATCCTCTATGAGATGCTGACGGGCCGGGTCCCCTTTGCCGGAGACACCCCGCTGAGCGTGGCCGTCAAACAGAAGACCGAGCGGCCCGTGAATCCCCGGAAGCTCAATCCCCAGATCCCCCCGGAAATCAGCCGCATCATCCTGCGCTGTCTGGAGAAAGACAAGGAACTGCGTTTCCAGGACGCAGATCAGCTCAGGGAAGAACTGGATACGGTCGAGAAAGCCCTCCCCAAGACCGACCGTGTGGTGCCCGAGCGCAAGACCCGTGCGACCCGGGAGATCACAGTCAAGTTCAGCCTCAGCAAGATGTTCATCCCGGCCCTGGCGCTGGCCGCCCTGGCCGCCGTCACCTTCTTCGGCTGGCGGATCCTGGCCAAACGGGATGTCGCGCTCTTCGCAGCCGACAAGCCGTCCCTGGCGGTGATGCACTTCGAGAACAACACCGGGGACGTTAACCTGACCCACTGGAGGAAGGCCCTCTCCGACCTCTTGATCGCCGACCTGAGCCAGTCCCGTTTCCTTCAGGTCCTGAGCGGGGAGCGGCTGTACGAAG
>JAUXEH010000349.1 GCA_030620655.1 Candidatus Aminicenantota bacterium
CTGTTCACCTGGATGTTATCCACCTCGTATTATCCCCAAAGGTATCCCGAGTGGTCTTCGAGCCTGAATTGGATGCTGGGAACCCTGACCTGCCTGCTGCTCTTCGCCTCGGTCCTGTTTCACGAGTTCGCACACTGCCTGGTCGCGATCCAGCAGGGGGAGAAGGTCCGCCGCATCACCCTGTTCATCCTGGGGGGCGTGGCCGAGATCAGCGCGGAGCCCAAGGAACCGCTCAAGGAATTCTCCATGGCCCTGGCCGGACCCTTCGCCAGCATGATCCTGTCTGTGGCCTTCCTGCTGATGTCCTTCGGGCTGCACGTAGTGAGCCGCCCGCTTTCCGCCGCCGCTTTCTATCTCTCCATGATCAATATCGCCCTGGCCGTGTTCAACCTGCTGCCCGGATTCCCCCTGGACGGAGGCCGCGTGCTGCGCTCGCTCATCTGGAAGCTGACCGGAGACCTCCAGAAGGCCACACGGATCGCCTCCCGGGTGGGGCAGGGCTTTGCCGCCCTGTTCATCGTCCTGGGCATCTTCCAGATCATGCAGGGTTTCCTCCAGGGGTTCTGGCTCATCTTCATCGGCTGGTTCCTGAACAGCGCCTCGGTCCGCGGCTACACCCAGGTCATGTTCGAAGGAGTCTTGAAAGACAAGAAAGCCATGGACCTGATGGATCCGGATTATGAGACCGTACCCGGGATCATGAGCGTGCAGGAACTGATCGACGACCACATACTCAAGAAGCGGGCCAGGGTCTTCGTGGTAGCGGACGGCGCCGAGCAGGTCGGCATCGTCTGTCTCGAGGACGTCAAGGCCCTCCCCAGGGATTCATGGCCCGTCACTTCTATCAGCCGAGTGATGACGCCAAGGGATAAACTCGTTCCCGTATCCCCGGATACGGACGGCAACCAGGTGCTCAGAACCCTCAACTCCCGGGAGATCCATCAGGTGCCTGTGATGGAGGGCGACCGGATCGTGGGGGTCATCTGCCGCACCGACCTGCTGCGGATCATAAGGCTTCACAGCGAACTAAAAAAATAGATGGAAAACACCGAGAGGCGCATCGATGAGATCATCCGTATCCTGCTCGAGACCTACCCCGACAGCCGCACGGCCCTGTACCACGCCAATCCCCTGGAGATCCTGGTCGCCACTATCCTCTCGGCACAGTGTACGGACAAGAAGGTCAACGAGATAACACCGGGCCTGTTCGCGAAGTATCCCACGGCCGCAGACTTCGCTGCGGCCGATCCCGCCGAACTCGAAGAGGAGATCCGGCCCACCGGATTCTACCGGAACAAGACCCGAAGCTTAATCGGGGCAGCTCGCCGGATCGAGGACGACTTCGAAGGCCGTGTGCCCGACACCATGGAGGACCTGATTACCCTGCCGGGCGTGGCGCGTAAGACCGCCAACATCGTCCTCTCCAGCGGTTTCAGGAAAGCTGAGGGCATCGCGGTGGATACGCATGTCAAGCGCCTGTCCGGACGGCTGGGTCTGAGCCGGGAGAAGGACCCTGACAAGATCGAACAGGACCTCCTCCAGATCGTTCCCAGGTCGGCCTGGCTGGATTTCAACTACCTGCTCGTCAACCATGGGCGCGCCCTGTGCCCGGCCCGCAAGCCGCGCTGTGCGGCATGCCCCCTCGCGCATCTCTGCCCGTCTGCGGCTTTAGGGTCCGGCACCCGGGAAACCGGAAATGAAGCGCTGCAGGTTCCGGCCTCAGGGCGGACCGATCGACCAACGAAGGAAGAGGAGAATTTCATGAACGGCTGCCATCTGGGTTTGATCAGTAACAATCCCGGGGACCTGATCAGTTTCTACACGGAGAAACTGGGATTCATAGAAGGCGAAAGCCGCACGATCCCGCTCGAGCTGGTGCGGAGCATCTTCGGCCTCCCCGCTGAGTGCCGCATGACCAAACTGCACAGGGAAAAGATCACCCTCGAGGTGTTTGCTCCGCAGGGTGTGGAACTCTCACCCCGGACCGATGAACAGGCCGGGTACAACCATTTCGGTCTCTGGACGGAGGACAAGGAGCGCTTATGCGCAGAGCTGGCTGAACAGGGGGTCGAGGTCATCAAATCCCCTTACCAGGATCGCTTTGTCTACTTCGTGAAGGACCCGGAGGGTAACCGGGTCGAGATCTTCGAGAGGTGAGGCCCGTGCAGAAGGAGGCCATGCTCTACGATACGCTGGATGGGGGTAGTGTGGCCTGCAACCTGTGCCATCATCGCTGCCGCATCGACTCCGGGGAGTATGGCGTGTGCGGCGTACGCCGCAACCTTGAAGGCAGGCTCTACACGCAGGTCTACGGGGAGGTCATAGCCGCCCACATCGACCCCATCGAGAAAAAGCCCCTCTTCCACTTCCTCCCTGGAACACAATCCCTGTCGGTCGCCACCATCGGCTGCAATTTCCGCTGCTCGTTCTGCCAGAACTGGCAGATCTCACAGGGCTCGAAGGGCCGGGAGCCGGATTTTTCCGGACGCCGGATGGACCCGCCCGACATCGTGGCCGCCGCCCGCAGGCAGGGATGCCGGAGCATCTCCTTCACCTACACGGAGCCCACCATATATTTCGAGTATGCCTATGACACAGCCCGGCTGGCCCTCGAGGCGGGGCTCTACAGCGTGTTCGTCACAAACGGCTACATGACACCGGAGGCGGTGGACACCATCCGGCCCTACCTGCACGCCTGCAATGTAGACCTCAAATCTTTTCAGGAGGATTTCTACCGGGAGATGTGCGGGGCCAGGCTGGCGCCGGTGTTGGAAACCATCCGCCTTTTACGGGAATCCGGGATCTGGGTGGAAGTGACCACGCTTGTGGTTCCCGGCCGGAATGATTCGGATCGGGAACTCACCGAGATCTCCGCCTTCATCGCTGGAGTCGACCCCGACATCCCCTGGCACATAAGCCGCTTCCACCCGGATTTTCAGTACCTGGAATCCTCGGCCACTCCCGTTGCCACTCTGCGGAAGGCCTATGCCATAGGCAGGTCCCAGGGGCTGAGGTACATCTACATCGGAAACGTCTGGGGGGAGGCCGAGGATACGCCCTGCCCGGGCTGCGGCCGCACTGTGATCGGGCGGACCGGGTTCTCCATCACCTCGGACCGCCTTGAGAACGGCCGCTGCCCCGACTGCGGCAGCGCCGTGGCCGGGTTCTATAACCTGAATAATTCATAAAAAATGTCGATATTGCTCATTATGAAATGGCTCATC
>JAUXEH010000314.1 GCA_030620655.1 Candidatus Aminicenantota bacterium
TCGCTCACACGGCACGCTTGAAGAAACCCAGCCGGATGCTGACCTCTGTCGATACCCAGATCAGGATCATCATGATCAGCACGTTGTGGGCGAAAAGAACGATGTCCGACCCGGACGTGGACAGGAGCCCTTCGATCACACCTAAAACAAGGTTCAGGCCGAAATAGAGCACCAGCGCGATCCCGGCCCGGCCCGCCCGCTGCAGAACGCTTCCCGAGTCCAACGGAGCCCCCTTGATACGGAGGAGTATGTAGCCCAGGTTCAGTCCGAGGAGGGCGGACACGGCATCGATCCGGGCATACGGGATCAAAAGGATCAGGAACGGCAGCACGATGAAGTAGAAGAGGATGGTCCACGTCCTGGCATTCCAGGGGGTCTGATCCCACCGGGTGTGGAAGAAATCCTGGAACCAGCGGCGCCGATAGATCCCGTGATAGAACAGCAGGATGAAGACCAGGGAGAGGGCATAGCCGGCCAGGATGTCGGCCAGAAAATGCCGCCCCAGATATAGCCGGGAAAGGGGGACAAAGAGGATCATAGCGGCAGCCGCAATCCTCACCCACCGGTTTTTGACCAGCAGGTAGGCAAGTCCCGCGAAGGTCGTGGAGCTGCTGGTGTGGCCCGAGGGAAGCCCCCAGGTGTCGATGGGGTCTGCCCGCAGGGCTTCCACCGCGTCCCTGGGGAGCCCTCCGAAAAAACTCCGGGCGCCTTGGCTTTCGAAGGGAGTTTTATTGGGGATCCCTTTGCCGAGGAGCTTCACGTTGCTGTCCACGCTGGAGGGCCGGGGCAGCAGGAGGAGCTCCTTCAAGAAGATGACGATCGTCATGTTCCAGAACACGGCCTGGATCAGGACGAATCCGGCCCGGAAGCTTATGGCGAACAGGATGAGCAGCATCAGGGGGATGACCCAATTGTTGTAGCCGGACCAGAATTTGAAGAATGCCGTCCAGAGTCCTGTGGCATGGGACTGCATCCAGATCAGGATCTCGGTCTGAAACATCCGCTCACACCGGAGCCTTGCTCAGCAGGGCCGAGGCCGTCTCCTGGATGAGGGCCCAGGCATCCCGGACATGCTGTTCCCGAGTGGTGTGGGAATCGATGGCCATGCGGATCACGTACTTCCCCTTGAGGCTGGTCTGCGTCAGCAGGAGGCGGCCCGTCTGATTGAGCCGCTTAAGCAGATCACGGTTGAGCCGGTCCAGCTCGTCTTCCGGGCGTCCGTTGTTCAACCGGAAGCAGACGAGGCTGAGGGGCACCGGCGCCATGACCTCGAACAGATCATGCGCTTCCACCCACTCCTTGAATAACTGCGCCAGGCGGATGTGCTCCCGAACCATGGCCTGGATCCCCTCCACCCCGTAGGATCGGAGCACAAACCAGAGCTTCAGGGCCCGGAAGCGCCGCCCCAGCTGGATCCCCCAGTCCCGGTAGTTCTTGACCATGGCATCCACCCCGGTCTTGAGGTATTCGGGATGGATCTCGAAGGTGCGGATCAGGGCGCCCGCATCCTTGACATAATAGGCCGAGCAGTCGAAGTTGGTGAGCATCCACTTGTGGGGATTGAACACCAGCGAGTCCGCGTGTTCCGCCCCCTCGAAGATCCACCGCTTTTCCGGGAGGATGGCCGCGGTGCCGGCATAGGCGGCATCCACATGCAGCCAGACATTGTGCCGGCGGCAGATCCGGCCGATGGGCTCCAGCGGGTCGATGGCCGAGGACGACGTGGTCCCGATCGTGGCCACCACACAGGCGGGCTGCAGCCCCCGGTCCTTGTCCACGGCCAGGGCCTTCTCCAACTCTTCCGGGATCATGGCGAACGCCGCGTCCGTGGGAATCTTGCGGATGTTCTCACTTCCGAAACCTGCGATCTTGGCACCCTTCTCCACGCTGGAGTGGGCCTCCTCCGACACATAGACCAGAAGCGGCTCCTGGAGCCCCCGGCGGTTGGACTCATACTCCGTGACCTGTTCCCGGGCCGTGAGCAGCGCCACCAGGGAGGCCGTCGAGGCGGTGTCCTGTATGACGCCCGACAGCCCCTCGGGGAGGCCGAGGAGCTTGCGCAGCCATTCCAGCACCACCTCCTCCATCTCCGCCGCAGCCGGCGAGGTCTCCCAGATCATGCACTGGGCGCCCATACCGGCGGTGAGCAGCTCCGCCAGTACCGAAGGCGGGCTGTTGTTGGCCGAAAAATAGGCGAACCAGGACGGGTGCTGCCAGTGGGTCATGCCGGGGACGACGATCTCTTGGAAATCGGCGAACACGGCCTCCATGGGTTCGCCCTGAACGGGCGCCTCTTTGGGGAGTCGTTTCTTGATATCTCCGGGCTGGATGGCGGGCCGCACCGGATATTGACCCACGTTTTCGAAATAATCAGCCACCCAATCCACGAAGCGGTAGCCCCACTGCCGGAACTCGTCTTTGTTCATTCCCCTCTCCTTCAAATCAAAAAACCATTTTCCCTTAGTCGGCATCCTTTATGAATAATCCAGGTTTTGTTTCATTCTAGGGAATTGTATCTCCGGAGTCAAAAAATGGCTCCCAACCACGAACTGGGAAAAACGGCCAAAACAGGCAGATTTCAGGGGGATTATCCGCCTTTCACATGGGAATCGGGTGATTTTAAAAAAATTAAAATAAATGCTTGTAATCAGACAAAAATCTGTGATATAATATTTGAAACGTTGCAGTTGGGGGACAGCAAGGACTTAAAGGAAATCGAAACCTCTGTGCATCTCTTTAGTTATCAATGAGTTACAATTCCTGTGGCACCGGTTTTCGGGCCCGTTCGTTCCCGGCCGCCTTCGCGCATTTTCTATCCTAAAAGGGCCCGAAACGGCCAAATTCCGTTTTTCAGGGGAAATCCGCCATTTCCATGCGGAATATGCACCAAACAAGCAACTCTTTGAACGATTTTCGCGTATATATTAATGGAATGGCTAATAAAAGCGAGATAGAAAAACAAGGACATACGCAAGTCCCTCCTTTTTACCCCTCCTTTTATCCAAGGATTGAGATAGATTCCCCTAATCTTTAATCCATCCCCATGGCAGCTGCCCGCTTCACCCCGAAGCGGGCAGCTCGCCTCATCTAAAATACCCCACAAGCAAGCATTCCCCACGTCATCGCGAGCATCCCCGGATGTGAAGCGATCTCTCTTGGAAGGATCACAGGTCGATTCGCAACCCTGAGAGCGCTTCACTTCGTTCGAGATGACGCCATTCAATCGGGCTCGGAATAAAATGAAACATGGCAGTAGAAGTGGAATGGATTGGCGGGAATAGTGAGTAGGACTGGATGTTCCGCGTGACCACAAGTCTGAGTTTGAGCTTCAGATCGTACAAAAGCGTAAAAAGGACATCTCAAGCCTGGAAGACAAGATCATCTCTAACCAAACTAGCCTACCTCGCCGTGGAAGAGGCAGCAAGAAAATGGACAATGCGACACGGGGACTGGGCTATGATATACTCACAGTTGATGATCTTTTTTGAAGATCATTGGGAGAAATATGCTTAAATGGGAAAAAGGGGGTTACACAGAAGATCTGACGCTCCCTTTACAGTAAGCAATAAATGAGAAATGCTGCTTTTGCTATCATATTCGCTGTTTTTCCTATGAATTTAATGCAATTTGCATATGAAATCCAACATGAGGCAGTTGCTGTAAATATACAGGTTCCTGTGAGAGTTTATAAGGGCGATACATTCATTAGCACACTGAATATCGAAGATTTTAAGGTATATGAAGACAGAATATTACAAAAGGTTGAAGCTGTATATCTAGTTAGAGGAACTGAAATCAAGCGTGAAGAA